>NZ_BAABJZ010000024.1:0-142211 GCF_039543565.1 Ferrimonas pelagia
CTATGACCACATTGTCGACCAGGTTGCAGATGCTTGGAACAGCTTTCGAAAAGATGCAGAACAAGTGCGGCATCTGTGCAGCAGGGAATGGGCCAGACTGACCAAATAGATAATGGAATTGGTATTAGACCAAAGGGCTACGGAGTGGCAGCTCAGTTGGTTATCTCTTTATCAGAGCCGCGGCCTGTCACGCCGGGGGCGCGGGTTCTGGCGCTTGAGATAGCCGGTAGCGAAGCCATCTATTTCGACATCTTGTCGCGAAAAACTCAGTCTAGCGGCTGGTTTTTTTCGTATGTGCTTAAGCTGCGCAAGGCAGCGGAGTGGCAGCTCAGTTGATTAGCTCTCTATTAGAGCAGCGGCCTGTCACGCCGGGCGCGCGGGTTCCGGCAGTTGAGCTAGCCGGTAGCAGAGCCATCTATTTCGACTCTTTGTTTCGAGCAGGCCTTATCTTCAGATGTGGGCTCTTCTGTGGCCAACAAACGATGGCAAGGAGGGTTTAAGCCCGTTAGGTGGTTGGCTTGTCTAGTCCGTTTGCGTGATCTGGTGAGGTGCGGTTCGCGCCACACTGGTATGACATTGGCCTAGGGCGAATATTGCAACTTGAGAGGGAATGATGAAAAAGTGGTTTATGCGGATCCTGGGTTCGATAGCGTTGCTTGCTGTGGTGCTGGTAGGGGGATTTTATTTAGGCGGTGGGATGACTTTGGTGGCTCGGATCATCGCCCCAAGCTTTCCGGATTTTCCGCAAGCGCAAACGCAGCTGGTTGCCGGGCAGCAGGGGAAGCTCTACTACCCGACCCAAACGCCGTTTGATCTGGATGTTTTATTAGCAAAAGGGGATCGGGCTGAACCGACGACCGGAGTCGGTACTTTGTTTATGCCAGAAGGGGCGAGTGAGGATGCCCCGGTGCCTGCGATGATATTGCTGCATGGCAGCGGTGGGATCTCACCGGGTCGAGAGATGGAATATGGTCAGATGTTGGCCGACAACGGCTATGCAGCCTTTGTCGTAGATTACTATGCACCACGGGGTGCCAGCACGGAGATCAACTACATGCGCCGTGTGTTGTCGGTGACCGAGTTCGATGCGATTGCCGATTCCTATGGTGCGCTTAAGCTGTTGCGAACCCACCCGGAGATCGATGCCAGCAAGATCGGTGTAGGCGGATACTCCTATGGCGGTATGGCGGCACGCTTGGGTATGGACGATCGTATTCGCCAGGCGTTGATCGGCGATGCGCCGGGCTTTGCGGCCCACGTCGATTACTACGGTCCCTGTTTTCAGAATTTGAAGAGTGACAAGATCACCGGCGGACCCCTGCTGACACTGCGGGGCACTGAAGATGCGTCCAACGATCTGGCGGCTTGCGTGGAGCGAGAGCAGGAGATTGAGGCAGTAGGTAATGTAGTGGAAGCCCATGTTTATGAAGGGGCAGGCCATGCCTGGGAAGTGCAGGTACCACGTCAGTTGTCACCGAAGTCGCCCTACGTCGCCGGTTGTGAAGTGCAGTATGACGACATCGGCCACTCCAGCATGGGTGGTACACCGATTGTCGATTTCCCACTGGAAACCCCGCGCATAGAGCGGATCGCGGCCCGGATGCAGAGTGGTTCAGTGATGAACCCGTGTGTGCATTACGGCTATATCATCGGTCAGGATGATGAGACCAAGGCCAAAACGGATGCGGTTTTACTGACCTTCCTAGATACCTATCTTTAGACAGTAAAGCGGGAAGCCGCTAGCTTGCATGAAGGGCGCCTGAGGGCGCCCTTTGTTATTTCTCTCACCGCGATGACAGCGGTGCAACATCGTCCATTCGGCCGATCACGCGCTGGCCATATCCGGCCATGATGGGGGTCATCAAAGCTGGGATCCGCTGATCCCTCTACCCCCCACTCGAGGAGCGCAAACATGGAGTTCGCTTTCACCGAGGAGCAGGTGATGATCCGCGACACAGCCGAAGGGTATTTGGCTGAACTGTCGAGTTCGGAGGCGGTGCGCAGTGCCATGGCCACCGAACAGGGTTACCTGCCCGATACCTGGCAACGCCTGTGCGAAGAGATGTATTGGCAGGCCCTCACCATCCCGGAAGAGTTCGGTGGCTTGGGCCTGGGTTATGTGGAATTGGCCGTGGTGTTGGAGCAGATGGGTCGGCGCCTGCTGTGCTCGCCCTTCTATGCCACCGTCTGTCTGGCCACGCCAGCCTTGCTGTTGTCTGGCTCTGACGAGCAAAAAGCCTTTTGGTTACCTCAGATCGCTGAGGGCAGCCTGACCGCGACGCTGGCCTATACCGGGAGTAATCGATGGGATGCCAGTGCAGTGACGGCGATTGCGCGGCCCGAAGGCGATGGCTTCGTCTTGGAAGGCGAACTCAAGTACGTGCCTAACGGCCACAGCGCCGATCTGCTGATCGTCGCAGCCCGGCTCGAAGGCAGCAGCGGCGAGCAGGGCGTCAGTCTGTTTGCCGTGCCGGCGGACAGTGCCGGCGTGGAACGCCGCTGGACACCCACCATGGATCAAACCCGGCCTCAGGGCACCGTGCAGCTTAGCCAATGCTATGTCGGTTCGGAGGCATTGTTGGGCAAGGCCGGTGAAGCTTGGCCTGTGCTTGAGTCGGTGTTGCAATTGGCGGCGATCGCGCAAGCCGCCGAGCAGACTGGCGGGGCGCAGCAGTGTCTGGACATCACGGTAGATTACCTGCAGGAGCGTCAGCAGTTTGGTCGGGTCATCGCCAGCTTTCAGGCCATCAAACACCGCTGCGCCGACATGATGGTGCAGGTGGAGTGCGCCCGCAGCGCCGTGTATTACGCCGCGTGTGTGGCGCAGGAATTCTTGGAAGAGAGTGGGGATAGCGAAGGGCTGGGGGCTGAGTTGCCGCAAGCCGCGGCGCTGGCCAAAGGTTACTGCTCCGATGCGTTCTTTGACTGCGCGGCGGAGTCTATCCAGCTGCACGGCGGTGTCGGCTTTACCTGGGAGTACGATCCTCACCTCTACTTCAAGCGGGCCAAATCGAGTGAGACCTTCCTCGGCAGCGCGGCCATGCACCGCGAAGCCATCGCCACCCACTTGCTGGGGGAATAGCAGATGCAGTTACGTTTTAGTCAGCAGGAAGAGCAGTTTCGCGCGGAGATCGCGCGCTGGCTCAAGGGCAACTTGTGCGGTGAGTTTGAGCAGCTGCGCTTTCGTGGGGGCCCCGGGGACGAGCATAGCTTCCCGGAAGAGCGCAAGGTGTGGGAGCAGCACATGGCCAAAGCCGGTTGGCTTTGCGTCGGCTGGCCCAAGGAGTATGGCGGCCGTGGCCTGTCCATCAATGAGCAGGTGATCTTCCATGAGGAGTACGCCCGCGCCGGGGGCCCGGGTCATGCCGGTCACATCGGTGAAGGCCTGGCGGGTCCCACCATCATCGCTTTTGGTAGCGAGGAGCAGAAGCAGCGTTTCCTGCCGGGGATCGCCAATGGCACCGAGTATTGGTGTCAGGGCTATTCCGAGCCCGGCGCAGGCTCGGACTTGGCCGCGGTGAAAACCAAGGCGGAGCTGAAAGAGGACCAATGGCTGATCAACGGCCAAAAGGTGTGGACCTCTCTGGCCCATGAGTCCGAGTGGTGTTTCGTCATCGCCCGCACCGAGCCCGGCAGTGTCGGCCATAAAGGCCTGTCGTTTTTGCTGGTGCCGATGGATCAAACCGGCGTCACCATTCGCCCCATTGAGCAGCTCACCGGCACTTCGGAGTTTAACGAAGTGTTCTTCGATGACGCCGTCACCGATGCCGCCAACATCGTCGGCCAGCCCGGTGAAGGCTGGAAGATCGCCATGGCGCTGCTGGGCTTTGAGCGCGGCGTCTCGACTCTGGGTCAGCAGATGCAGTTCCAGAATGAGCTGGATCAGATCATTAAGATCGCCAAGGAGAACGGCGCGACGCAAGATCCGAGCCTGCGTCAGCGCATCGCCGACGCCTGGATGGGCCTGCGGATCATGCGCTACAACAGTCTGCGCATGTTGTCCGGCGGCCAGGACGGTAGCCTGCAACGTGAAGCGATGATCTACAAGCTGTACTGGGCGACCTGGCACGCCAACCTCGGCAAGCTGGCCATGGACGTGCTTGGCCCGGACAGTGAGCTGGTCGAGAGCGGGCCCTACAACCTGACCCGCTTGCAGTCCATGTACCTGTTTACCCGCTCGGACACCATCTACGGTGGCACCAACGAAATTCAGCGCAACATCATCGCCGAACGGGCGCTGGGCATGCCCAAGGAGCCGAAAGGCCGATAGAGGCGCGTTGCGAGTTACACACTGCGGGCCTCGTGCCGAGAGCCCGAAGGGTTACCAAATTAAGGGAAGGGACAAGGCGCGTTGCGCACCCGTTTACGCGCAGCGCATTTACCGCTTGTTGCCGCCCCCTACAAGGAGCGTTTTATGTTGGATCCAAAATACGTCGCAGGCCACAACCTGCTGGAAGGCAAATCCGTGTTGATCACCGCCGCCGCCGGTGCGGGGATCGGCTTCTCCGCCGCCCTGCGCGCAGCGGAAGAGGGCTGCCGGGCGCTGATGATCAGCGACATTCACGAGGGCCGGCTGGCCGAGGCGGTGGATAAGATCCAGACTGCGACCGGCATCAAGGAGATCCACTTTAAGGTCTGCAACGTCACCGATGAGGCGCAGGTGCAGGACTTAGTCGATACCGCCGAAGCCAAGCTGGGCGGCGTCGATGTGTTGATCAACAACGCCGGCCTGGGCGGCTCCAAGCGGGTGGTTGAGATGACCGACAAAGAGTGGCAGCTGGTGCTGGACGTGACTCTGACCGGCACCATGCGGATGACCCGTGCCATGCTGCCGAAGATGGCGGCGCGCAAGGCCGGCGCCATCGTCAACAATGCCTCGGTGCTGGGCTGGCGTGCGCAGAAAGAGCAGGCTCACTATGCGGCCGCTAAAGCCGGGGTGATGGCCTTTACCCGCTGCAGCGCATTGGAAGCGGCGGAAGATGGCATTCGTATCAACGCGGTCAGCCCCTCCATTGCCCTGCACGACTTCCTGCGCAAGTCAGCGCCGGAGGCGCTGCTCAAAGATCTGGCCTCCCGCGAAGCCTTTGGCCGCGCCGCCGAGGTGTGGGAGATCGCCAATATCATGATGTTCCTGGCCTCGGATTACTCCAGCTACATGGCCGGTGAAGTGATCTCCGCCTCCAGCCAGAGGGCATAACCATGACGCAGATCTTTCAAACGCCGCACGATCTCAAGGCGCGGGTGGGTGACGTTCTGGGCCACAGCGATTGGCTGGCGATCGAGCAAAGCCGCATCGATCTGTTTGCCGAAGCCACCGGTGATCATCAGTGGATCCACGTCGATCCGATCAAAGCCGCCGAGGGCCCGTTCGGTGCCTGCATCGCCCATGGCTATTTGACGCTGTCGCTGGTGAACCTGTTCCTGCCGCAGATCATCGATGTGCAGGGGATCAGCATGGGGGTCAATGTCGGCTGCGGCAAGATCCGCTTCCCTAATGTGGTCAAGGTGGGCAGCCGGGTGCGTGGCGTCGGCGAGCTGGTTGCGGTGGAAGAGATCAAAGGCGCGATCCAATCGATCGTGCGCGTCACGGTGGAGATCGAAGGCGAGGATCGTCCCGCCTGCGTGGTCGACACCATCTCCCGTTATTTTCCCGAGCAGTAGCCTCGAAGCGTCGGCCTGAGCAAGGCCAACCGCGGGATCGAACGAACGATCCCGCCTCGTTAAGGACGATCCGGCGGATCCGGATCGGCAAGGAGCAAAACATGAAAGAAGCAGTGATCGTATCCACCGCCCGCACCCCGATCGGCAAAGCGTTCCGCGGTGCCTTTAATGACACCGAAGCCCCGGCCATGGGGGGCCATGTGGTGGCTGAAGCCGTGCGCCGCGCCGGGATCGATCCCAGCGAGGTGGACGATGTGTTGATCGGCGCCGCCGCGCAGCAGGGCACTCAGGCCTACAACCTAGGCCGGCTGTGCGCCATGGCCGCCGGTCTGCCCACCAGCGTGGCGGGCATGGCGATGGAGCGTCAGTGCGCCTCCGGCCTGATGACCATTGCCACCGCCGCTAAAAGCATCATGTGTGACGAGTACGACGTGGCGGTGGCCGGTGGTCTGGAGTCCATCTCTTTGGTGCAGAACAAGCACAAGAACACCCATCGCAACGTGTCCAAGGCGGTGATGGCGCAAGATCCCAAGGCCTATATGCCAATGATCGAGACTGCCGAAGTGGTGGCCGAGCGTTACGGTATATCCCGTGAAGCGCAGGACGCCTACGCGCTGCAGAGCCAGCTGCGCACCGCCGTGGCCCAGCGTGATGGTCTGTTTAACGATGAGATCGTCCCCATGGCCAGCACCAAGTCGGTGTTCAACCGGGAAACCAAAGAGGTGACCTATGAGGACGTGCTGCTGGAAAAGGATGAGTGCAATCGCGCCTCCACCACGGCGGAGAGTCTGGCCGGTTTGGCGCCGGTGTGGAAAGACGGTCATTGGGTGAAGCAAGGTCAGCACATCAGCGCCGGTAACGCTTCACAGCTGTCCGATGGCGCGTCCGCCTGTGTGCTGATGAGCCGTGACGCCGCCGAAGCCAAAGGCATTGCGCCGCTGGGCATTTACCGTGGCGTGGCGGTGGCCGGCTGTGAGTCCGATGAGATGGGCATTGGTCCGGTGTTTGCCATTCCGAAACTGCTGCAGCGCCATAACCTTAAGACCGAGGATATCGGCCTGTGGGAGATCAACGAAGCGTTTGCCTGTCAGGTGATCTACTGCCGCGATCAGCTCGGCATTCCGAACGATCGGCTCAACGTCAACGGCGGGGCTATCTCGATTGGTCACCCGTTTGGCATGTCCGGTGCCCGCATGGTGGGTCACGCCTTGATCGAAGGTAAACGCCGTGGGGTGAAGTACGTGGTGGTGAGCATGTGCATTGGCGGCGGTCAGGGCGCCGCTGCGCTATTCGAAGTGGCTTGACGCCATTCCATCTTTCAGTGAGCAGCAAGGAGGCACGATGGCATTAGCAACCCAAGAGATCGCCCGATTGATGGAGCAGTACATTCGATTGGTGGATCAACAGGATATCGACGGGATCGTCGCCATGTATGCGGTGGACGCCGTGGTGGAGGATCCGGTCGGCAAGATGAAGATCGAGGGGATCGACGCGATCGACGCCTTCTATCGCAATGGCCTGGGTAGGATCGAAGCCAGTGCCAAGCAGGAGGGGCCGGTGCGCAGCACCGAGATCGGCGAAGGGCTGGTGGCGTTTGAAGTCATGCTCAATGGCGAAGAGGGGCCTATGGTGATCGAAACCATCGATTGGATGAAGTTCTCGGACGAGGGCAAGATCCTGGCAATGAAGGCATACTGGAGCGAGGATAACTTTCGCTTTATGCACGACATCAAACGGCAGCGGGGGGAGGTGGAATGAGTTGTACAAGCCATTTGAGCATCGAGCAACGTTTGGCACGACTGGAGGCTATGGAGGCGATCCGCACCCTCAAACACCGTTATCTCAATGCTTGTGACGAGAAAAACGTTGAGGATATTCGTCGCTGTTTCGCCGAGGGGCCGGTGAGCATTGATTACGGCCCGGTCGGCGTGTTTGAGACGCGGGAGGCGTTTGTCGATCTGTATCAGACCGCCGCCTGCCATGAGCATGTGATCGATCTGCACCACGGCGCCAATCCGGAGATCGAATTACTCAGCGCGACCGAAGCGAAAGGCCGCTGGGCCCTGTATTACTTCAATATCGACAGCCGCAGCGGCGCTACCCGCCAATTGGGCGGCTTTTACGACGATGAGTATCGCTGCATCAATGGCCGCTGGTTGATCAGCGCCACCCGCTTTGTACCCCACTCCATGGTGGAAACTCATCCCGAGCCATGAGTTAGGCTCACGATTTAACAGGGCCTAATGGCCCTTTTTTTTAATCGATATTTGCGCAAGATTGTCGCTGTAGCGGCCCCATTCCGTCCATTTGGACGACGTTTCCAGACGATAAAACCCTGATTATATTGGTTGGTCGTTCAATAAAGGAAAGGGAAGCGCAATGGAGCCGGTGAAATCCGATGGTGCCAAGGGGAGCCTTAGACAAGCGTCGGCGCTGTTTAAGGTGAAGACGGGGGCGTTGCTGGCAGAGGAGCTGGCCCCTCAGGGCTGGCTGCATTGGCAACCCAAAAGCCTGCCAGCCTCCAGTCGTCCGCGCCTCCGGCTCCGGCGCACCGAGCTGCTGGATGCCGAGGAGCTGTTGCAACTGGCGCGGCAGAAAACCGGCCTCACCGAGCTTGGCGCCTGGCGCTTTCTGCCTTCGTTTCGTCGCTTGGTGCGGGGATTGAATGAAGAGGCCGAGCTCAATGCTGCGGGGCGGCGGCGCCATCACGAGCGCTTGCTGGAGATCCTCTGTACGCGCTTGCGCTTTGAGGCGTATTGTCAGCGTTACCCGGAGATCCTGCAGGAGCCGCTGGCGGCCCCTGTGGTGATCGTCGGTCTGCCCGGGACCGGCAGCACCCTGTTACAGCGTTTGATCGCCTCCGATCCGCGCTTCTATTCGGCTGCTTGGTGGGAGACCCGCTTCCCTGTGCCCTTTGCGGCAGGGGACGTGGGTAAGCGGGATGATCCGCGCATTGAGGCGGCCAGGCATGAGATCGCCACTATGCTGGAAGCGGAGCCCATGCTGCGCCACAGTCATCCGTTCGATGCCCGCGCCGCCGATGAGGATAGCTGTTTGTTGGAGCAGGCCTTTTTCAGTACCAACCCGGAAGCTGCGGCGCACCTGCCGAACTATAGCCGCTGGCTGGCGGGGCAGGATCCCACCGAAGGTTACCGCTATCTGCGTGCCTTGCTGCAGTTTCTGCAGTGGCAGAAGCGACAGCGGGGCGAGAGTGCCGAGCGCTGGGTGCTCAAATCGCCCTGCCACCTGCATAACCTTGCGGTCCTGCTGAAGGTGTTTCCCGGTGCCAAGATCGTTCAAACCCACCGTGATCCCGAGGAATCCCTCCCGGCGCTGATCCATTTGATCAAAAACCTCTGGCAGATGAACAGCGATCGGGTCCAGCCTCGGGTGCTGGCCCGGCATTGGTCACTGAAGATGGCGGCGGCGTTGACGGATTGTATCCAATTGCGCAAATGCGGGGCTGAGACGCAGTTTCATGATGTTCGCCATGAGCAGATAGAGCAGGATCCCCTCCAGGTGATCATTGAGATCTATGCATCGGTCGGCATGCCCATGACCAGTGAGGCGTGGGATCTGATCTTGGCGACCTTGGCGCACGAGGGAGGCGTAGCTCCGCTGCCGGATCGCGCTGCGCTGCCTGAGTTGGGACTGACGCTGGCCGAGATCCGGCAAGAATTCGCCAGCTACTCAGGCCGCTTTTTAGCTTGATTGGAGCGGATGGCGAGCGAGTCAGCCTCATTCTGGCTGACAGCGTCGCTGCCAGAACGGGGTCGGATGGATCCGAGCGATCTGATGGTAGAGCTGCTGCCTCAGGTTAACGTGATGGGTAAAGTCGGCAAAGATCGCCTGCTGGTAAGCGCGCAGTGCGTTGGCTCGAGGTCGGGCCCGCCACGCCATGATCGCCTCGGCGCCAGCGTGTCCCGTGGCGATCGCCTTGCTGATCCCGGCGGCATTGATGGGATCGAATCGGCAGGCTGCGTCGCCGACGGCCAACCAATTGGGGCCGACGACGGCCGAGCGGATGGCCAGATCGGCCTGGCGGCTGCGCAGCTCAGTACAGGGCTGCAGTGTGCGCTTGAGTAGCGGCATGGGCGGCAGTGTCGCGGTGGGCTTGAGCCGGTGCTGTTTGTCGGTGACGAAGGCGACCAGTATCTGTTGTTCCGATACGGGGGCACAATACCACCAACCTCGGTCACAGGCCTGGATATGGCCCATCTGCGGCAGATCGTCCGGTCGGTGGTAGAGCTGGTAGTGGTAGATCAGGCCATCAATGCGATTTTGAGCCACACCCAGTTGGTTGAGTAACACGCCGCTGCCACTGGCGTCGACCACGAGATCGGCGGTTAGGTTGGAGAGCCCATGAGCTGAGCGGATCTGCAAGGCATTGACCGTCCGATCGTGGTGCTGACCGCTTTCCACACTGGCATCGAGCCAGTTGCCGCCCTGCTCCAGATAGCGCTGTTTGAGCTGGGTTTCGAGGTCGGTACGATCGACCCAATAACCTAAGCCGCCGGGTTGCGCCAAGTAATCGTTATAGCCCTGAATGGGGCTGCCCCATTCGGAGACGGTGCCGTAACAGGGAAGGTGGCCTCCTTGGCTAAGATCCACCCCCCATTCCCCTAAGGTTTGCGCGGTTGGCGGGGGAATGGACTCGGCCAGACGCTGCGCTTTACTGAGCCCGGGCTCGATGATCGCCAGATCGCGACAGCCTCGTTGCTGTAGGGATAGGGCGAGCATCAATCCGGCCGGGCCGCCGCCAATGATGGCGACGGCCCGGTGGGGGTAGGCGTCCGTCATCAGGACGCAGTGGTGGTGGCGGGCTTGGTCATGCTGCTGGCTTCGCTCCAGGGCACGACCTTATCGCTGTCGTCCAGTTTGGCGGAGAAGTGACTGGCCACTTCAATGAAGATCCCGGCGCCATAGTTGTCTGGCCCCCGTCCCTCGGGGTAGGGAGCGCAGGGGATATTGGGATCCGGCGTCAGGGTATCGTGGGAGACGGGCACTTGGGTGCCTTGAATAATAAAGCCGACGTCCTGCCAACTGTGGACAAAGTCGATGTATTGCTGGAAACGCCCCTGTTGTTGCGGCAACGGGGTTTTCGTGCCCTGACCCTGATTGCCTCGGATACTGAACATCTGATCGCCGTAGTACCAGCGCTCATTCTCCGGGTTGTACTGACAATGGGCTTGTGGGTAGACCGCGAAAGGCCGTTGGCCCGGCCAGGACCAATATAGGGTGTTGTTGGTGACTCCCGCTTTCTCTGGATTGGGATCCGGCAGGTGGGTGCCGCAACTGTTGTAGTCGCAATGCCAGGGCAGGGCCATGAATTTGGACAGATCACCAGGCTGAACCTGAGCGCTGCCCAGCGGAATGTAGCCTGCACTCAGCACCGGCGCCTTACTGGGCAGATTGCTGTAATCCATGGGCTGGGCTTTGATCCGAAACGGCCCGCTGTCGCCCTGCCAATTTTGCTGATAGAGGTTGACATCACGGACGATGAAGGTCAGTTCAATGCCCGGTGAGTAGCGGCCGCCCAAGCCATTTTCCAGTACGGCCCGGTCCATCTTCTCGCCTGGGCCGAGCGGATCGGCGCCGGGCTGAAACCGATTGCCGTACCATTGGTTCAGCAAAAAGTACTGAGTTGGTGACACGCTGAGGAAGCTCTTGCCCGAGTCGCCAAGAGAGAGGGGCATCATGCTGCCTTCGCTGTTTTCGGCTTCGGAGCTGGGATCGCGGATCAGGCTTTTCAGATTCGGGATCTTTTGGGTGGGATCGTCACAGGCTTTGATGGCGCCCACGGAGAGATGGCCGTTGATGGCGGTGCTGTTGAGGTTGGTGTTCCATTGCTGCAGCATGGCGGCATGAAAGACCGGCAAAACCGTGCTGTCGAAGCGGGGTTGGTAGCTTGACTGAAATTGCCCAGCACGGAACAGCTCCGGCTGCAGCGCCAATTGCTGCACCCAGGTGTCATACACGTCGTCCCAGGTGGAGACCACATTGCGGGTTTGCGGTGCATAGGAGGGATCGGTGGTGACCACCCATCCGGCCACCGCTTCGATGCGCGATCCGTCGTCGAACAGCACGGTGGCGTTGACCGGGCCGTCACCAACATCATCAAACCAGTTGTTGTTATCGATGGCCCCCTCCAGTGGTGGCAGAGCCTCCGGGCCGTTTTGCTGTGGGGTGGCGATGCCATTGGTGAGGCCAAACCCCGGCAGCACCAGTAAGCGACCGCTCTGGGCTTCGGTGTTGATCCCCCCCAGTGTCGAGATCAGGGCATTGCCGACCGTCGGCAGGGTGTCCAGGTTTTGGCTGGGGAAGGTTTGCGGGTAGTTGCAGGATCGGATCTGACCGTCTTTGCTGAAGCTGGCGGGCGTGGCCTGATTGAACTCTTGCGGCGCTGCGCCTTTGCTGCTGGCTTTGATGGCGCGGGGGCCGGGATCGATCACCAACGCCGTCAGCCGGGTTGTGTCGTTGATGTCATTGACGAATCGGCCCGGATTTACCGGCGGTTTCTCACCGGGCTTAGGTGGGGGTGGAACGGCATTGCGCAGCACCAGAGTGCTGGGATCCTGATAGGCTTCGATCCCGGATTCTTCGCCCTGATCGTTTTCAATTTCGAAGTTATTGGCCTTTTTATTGGCCAGATGCACGGTCCACAGGATGTCGGTGACGGTACGGCCGTCGGGCAGTTGGGCGCCTAGGGTGAGCTCGGTGCCACCGCCTGCGGGGTAGGTGTTTTGTGCCTGATCATAGTGATACAGACGAAAGCGCGCGGCTTGGCGTTTCAGTCTGCCCTGACTGTCGCGCAGATCCGTGCTTTGGATCAGCTGGTCTGGGCCGCTGCCGTCGTTTGGTCGGGTGGGCAGGCCGCCCATTAATCCTGTGTTGGGATCTTGCAGATCGCCCGCGGCAGTCTCCGGGCTCACGAGGTACTCGTCGCTGTTGCCGACCCGAGCGAAGTTAATAGCGGGGTGAATACGAATGATGTCCGTCATTGTCGTTTTCCTTCCTTGGGGACCAATCAAAGTTTGGGGTTGGTTTCGAGCTCGGCGACTTGCTGCCACTCAAAGCCATTTCGCAGAATGAAGCTGATGTTGACGTTTTTGCCCGGTAGGGTCTCCAGAGACTCCGTCTCGCCGCTGCTGGCCATTTCATGGGGCGGGTAAAAGTTCTGCTCGGTGTTGTGGCAGCGGAAGCAGTTGTTTTCGGCGGTGGCCAGTTGGGTATAGGTTTCAATGGTGGCGTTGGACAGCATTCGGGAGCCGGTCAGGTTGCCGTTGAGGGGGAGCCCGGCCGGATCCCGGTAGGTAAAGTCGTCCTGCGCGTACTTCTCGTTAGGGTTGAGCGCGTCATTTTGGCCGAACCAGATGGCGCCCACTTCGAAGTAGTTGGCCCACAGCGATCCTTTGATCTGCGCAAGCGTGGTGTCGTTGAGATGCATGACGTTGGCGTCATTGGTTTGGATGGCTTGCTGATTGGGGCCCGCGACCGGATAGGGGTAGTTGCCAGTGGCGTACAAGCGACAGACCTGGGTGCGCTGTGCGAACGTCTGCGTCGCCTCATCGATGCGTACCGAGGAGATGGGCTGGTTGGCGTTGCACTCCTCAAAGGGGGTGCCCTTCTGATAGAAGGTCCAGTCTTGGTCGGAGATCACCGTGTCTTGATTGATGACCATCAAAGCGCCGGTGGCTTTTTGTCCGTCGCTGTCCAGTTTGGGGGAATCGTCAGAGCCTTGCTCCGGCCAGTCCACCACAGGGGCGTTTTGATCCTGCTCGAAGCTGGCCCAGATCATCTCCGGGTGATTGGCGACCACCAGGCCAATGTGCAGGCCCACCAAGGCCACCTCTTTGGTTACGGGCTTCTTGCTGGTATCCACCACCAGGCTGGTGCCGTTGCCCGCGAAGCCATTTTTCAGCTGCATCAGATCGGCCTTCATGGTGTAGAACCCGGACGTATCCATGCCGTCATGCACCACTTTCCAGGAGGATTTTAGCTCCATGCTTCCTATTGGGAAAGGCGTGTTGGCATTGAATGCCGACAGCGCGCCGGGCTGGCTCAGATCGTTGCCACTGACAAAATCGACAAAGGTGTCGTTGATGTACTGGGAGTAGTAGACCGGTTGGCCCTGCTGATCCACCAACACGCCATCACTGCCCGCTTGAACGAACTCGTAAAACTCGCCGTTGCGGCCGTAAGGGGCGCCGCTCCAAAGGCTCTCCGGGCGGTCGAAGGTGAGAAAACGGGGCACTTTTTTGCCCTGGGCGTTGGTGATCTCAGTGGTTAGCCAGAGGAAGGTTTGCCAGGAGATCTGGTGGAACATGCAGTTGTCTGGATCGGCCGGGAAGTTGGCGTACTCCTTGGCGAGATCGGCGCTGGGATCGGTCGCCAGTTGGAGCATCTCCTGGGTCAGGCTGCAGTCGCTCTCGGGCAGGTTGTCATAGGCAGCGTAGGCTGGCGCGAGCAGGCTTGCGCCGCACAGCAACCAAACCGATGGGTATCGAATGTTCCGCATAATTCAGCGTCCTTACTGGGTGGGGAAGCGTGGTGTGTGGTGAGTTGAATTCAAAAGCTAGGTCAGTGGCCATACCCTGGCAATTGTCAGATCCTGCAATGGAGTCTATTGGGTCGGGTGTTCGAGGCACTGGGCTTGCCCGGGCGAGGGTGGGATACTAGGCAGGCACCGCCTCCTATCGCTTGTTGAGATCTCGCTATGTCCCCACACCTGTTCGTCCCCTTTCCTCTGCCACTGCTGGCGCAATGCGGTGCTCAGCAGGCCCATTTTCAGCGCCGGGTGCAGTCACTGTGGAGCGGCTACGGCGCCATTGAACGCTGGCGACTCGAAGGTGGCGCAAGGGCGGGACAAAGCGTGATCCTAAAACGGATCGCGCCGCCCACGGCAGCGGCTCACCCGAGGGGCTGGCACAGCGATCTGTCGCATCGCCGTAAACTGCTCAGCTATCAGGTGGAAAGTGAGTTCTATCGGCGATATGCCTTACGCTGTGAAGACACGTGCCGTGTGCCACATTGTTTGGGGCTGGATGAGCAAGTGGGCGAGACACGTTTGCTGCTGGAGGATCTGGATGCGGCGGGTTTCAGCGGCCGACGGCTGGTGGATGAGGCCGATCCCAGTGAGGCCGAGCTGGGGCAGTGTGTCGAGTGGCTGGCCCGGTTCCATGCCCGCTTTTTGGGCGGCTCTTCGGATGGGCTTTGGCCCATCGGCACCTACTGGCACCTGGACACCCGGCCCGAGGAGTGGGCCCAGATGACCGACAATCGGTTGCAAGCCGCCGCCGCTGCCATTGACGCCAGACTCAATGGGGCGCAGTTTCAAACTCTGGTGCATGGCGATGCCAAACTGGCCAATTTCTGTTTCCGAGCAAACAGTGCGCACGGGCCGGACGGCGTGGCGGCGGTGGACTTTCAGTATATTGGTGGCGGCGTCGGGGTGAAGGATCTGGCCTACCTGCTGGGCAGTGCCTATCACGGCGAGGCGCTGGCGGCGCGCACCGAGCATTGGCTCGATTGTTACATGAGTTGTCTGCGCCAGGCGCTGAAGGGGCGGGTTGAGAGTGAGCTGGACGCGCTGGAGCGGGAGTGGCGTGGGCTTTACCCTTATGCAGTCGCGGACTTCGAGCGCTTCCTCAATGGCTGGGCGCCGGGCCATTGGAAGGTGAACGGGTATACCTCAGAGACGGTCCAGCATGTGTTGGCGCAGTTAAGCTGAGCCCAGAGGACAAAAACGCCCCATCTGCATCGCGACGCAGATGGGGCGTTTGCTTTTGTTATTCGCCCTTGGCGCCTGCGGCGGACTGCTGTGCCTGACGCCGTTGGAGTAGCAGCTGCAGCCTTTGTTGGCCGCAGTTGCCGTCCTGCCAGCTCGCCTTGCCGCAGTCATACAAGAGGCGACCGCGTTCGCCGTAGCGCATGTCTAAGAAGTACTGGGACGGCAGGCTAGGGGCCATGGAGTGTGCGGGCTGTGCCTGGAGTGTGTCGGTTGGCCGGGGGAAATCGGCCCAATCTTTCGGTGCGTGCCAGCCCGGTGGGGCTACCACGTTGCCGCGAATGCCATTGGCCGGATGCAGGGTGCGCCAATCTTTGATGGCGGCGGCCATCTCGGCCACCCGCTCTGGGTGCTCGGCGGCGAGATCCTGATACTCGTTGGGATCCTCATCGATCTTAAACAACTCGTTGACCACGGTGATCTCATACAGATCCTGCTCAACCCACTGCACCAGCTTCCACTGATCATCAAAGGCGGTAAAGCTGTAGGAGCCTTTAATGGGGATCTCCGATCCGAACTTCAGATACTCCTCGCGCTCGACAGCGTTGCCTTGGCTGATGGCGGGCCACAGATCCAGACCATCCATCACCTTTTCCCCCTGATAGGTCACGCCGGTGGCGCTCAGCAGGGTAGGGAATACATCCATCACCGACATGGCTTGAGGCAGTTGACTGCCAGCTTGGATCTTTTCTGGCCAGCGCATCAAGGAGACCACGCGAATGCCGCCTTCATACACCTCGGCCTTGCCCCCGCGCAGCGGACTGTTATCGCCGCCGCCTTGCCCCTGCACCCGGCTGGCGCCGTTATCGGAGAAGAACAGCACGATGGTGTTGTCGTCCACGGCCTGTTGCTCCAGCGTCGTCAGGATCCGGCCGATGGCCTGATCCATGGCGTCCACCACGGCGGCGTACTTGGGCAGCTCATTGCTGTTGTTGCCCTTGCGCCGCATCTTATCGGACGGACTGCGCGCCAGCGGGCGGTCATCGGTCAGATGGGCGTACTTGTCGGCGATCTCCACCGGTGGTACCAATGGCGTGTGCGGCGCCAGAAACGGCATGTAGAGGAAGAAAGGCTTGTCCTTGTCGCGGTCTTCTATCCATTGGCTGGCGGCGTCGGCGGCCAGGTAGGTGGCGTAGCCCTCGTCGTTGATGGAGACGCCGTTGCGCTGGAAATCTTTACCGCCGAGGTTGGAGAACGGCGGATAGAACCCGACTTCGGTGTGCAGGTGGCCATAGAACTCGTCGAAGCCGCGGCTGTTGGGGTGCATTGCCTGTTGAGAATGACCCAGGTGCCACTTGCCCATCATCGCAGTCTGGTAGCCGGCGGCCTGGAAGCTTTGCGGCATAAAGTGCTCGTCGGTGTGTACGCCACCGCTGTCCCAAGGCAGGATCACCCCATACGCTACGCCCAGCCGCATGGGATCACGACCAGTCATCAGCGCGGCCCGCGTGGGCGAGCAGATAGGGGTGGAGTAGAATTTAGACAGCTCGATCCCTTCTGCGGCAAGCGAATCCAGTGCCGGGGTCTCGATGGGTGAGCCTTTGTAGCCGACATCGGCAAAGCCCAAGTCATCGGCGACGATGATCACCACATTAGGAGGCGTTGTTTGGGCCATGGTCACCGCGGGGCCAAGTGCTAAGGCACCAGCGAGAAAGGTTAAGCGAGTTTTTAACACGTCAGAGCCCTTTTTTGTTATGTGTTGCTTAGAGTGCGGCAAGCGGATGGTACGGCCATCGTCCGAATGGAGGATGGCCTGCCCACTTTGGTTGGATACCACTGTGCTAAGTGCTTGTGATGGTGTGTCTTAGCAGCTTGTGCCCAGAGCACTCTTAAGCTTGGTTGGCACGCCGGTGTGGTGCACGCCCTTGGGAATGGGGCTGATCTGTTCGAACAGGCGCTGATAGCGCGACGCGCTGATCCGCCACTGGCCGTCCACTTTGACGTACTCATCGCGGTAGATGGCGCTGCCTTCAAACTGCACCTGGTGCTCCAGATTGACGAAGGTGTCGCGCAGATACCAGATCCCGGTGGCGCTGTCGCCATCGACACTGATCTCCGGATTGACCCCGATATGTACACCAAACTGGCGCTCGGTGAAGGTGGTGGTAAAGAAGGTGGCCAACGCATCCCAGCCCTGGTGCTCGATGTTGTAGCTCGGGCCCTGATAGTGGATCAGCCCATCGCTGGTAAACACGGTTTCCATGGTGGTTAGGTCGGCGGTATCCAGGGCGCGGAAATAGCGACTCTTGAGCTGTTTGATCAGTTCAATGGCTTCGAGATCTAACATGGTGAATCCCTTTTTGAGGTGATGCGAGGGGGACTCGGTGCCAGATGAGCTGCACCGAGTGCCTTGTTGGTTTGCCGGGGCTCGGCTCGACCGGATCGCTTGCGGTTAAAATTGATCCGGCCGGATCATCGCATCGGAGCCGCCATCGACGAACAGTACGCTGCCTTGGACGAACGCCGATTGCTCGCTGAGCAGGAAGCCGACGGCGTTGGCGATGTCTTCTGGCTGACCGGCGCGGCCCAGCGGGATGCTCCTTTCAAATTGGGCCATCGATTGGGCCAGCTCGGGATCGGCCTTGGCCGCGTCGGTCAGCGGGGTTTGGGTAAAGCCCGGCGCGACGGCGTTGAGACGAACACCGGCACGGGCAAACGCCGTGGCATTGCGACGCATCCACTGGGTGATGGCGCGCTTGGAGCTGAGGTAGGCCAGTTGGCCGTGATTGCTTTTTTCTGCCAGAGCGCAGGCGTGCGCTTCGTCGTCGGCCAGCATGGCGTCGATCTTGGCTTGATCAAAGTGTGGCATGGCGCCGGAGTTGGAGCCGATCAACACCGCCGAGCCCTGCTTTTTCGCCAGGTGCTCGCGTAGCCCTTCCAGCGTGGCTTTGGCACCGAAATAGTTGACCTGAAGCAGCAAGGGCGCGGGCGCGGCGGGCCCCAAGCCGGCGCAGGCGACGAAGCCGTCCAGGCCGTGCGGGCTGCGCTCGATGATCCCCGCGACGGCGCTATCTCGCCCCTCGGTGGTGCTCAGATCGGCGAGGATATCGGCGTCTTTGATGTCCACGACGATCAATTCGTGGCCGGCGTCGCGGAGCTGTTGTTTGATCGCGGCGCCAATGCCGGTGGCGCCTCCTGTCATTGCGTAGATTGCCATGGTCTCTTCCTTGTCTGCTCAACAGGCGCTGCCATGCTTGGCTTGCCCACTGTTATGTCGGCTCAGCGTGCCTCGGCGTTGGTGCTTTGGGGCCGGTTGCTGGGCTGTCCGGTTTCGTAATAGCGTTTTAGGTTGCGGCCGATCTTATACACCGCCTTGCTCATCGCTTTGCGCAGCAGCCAGCGATCCAGCAGTTTGCCCAGTACGCCGCCGCGCAGGGTGTAGTGCATGGCCGTGGTGATCTGGGCCTTTCCCTCATCGCTGGCACTGAGCCGGTAGTGAAACTCGGCGTTGGCAAACGGCGGCGGGGCGCCGCGCTCGCCCCGATGGAGGCGAATGACAAAGCCTTCCCCCTCCTGCCAGGCGGTGACGGTTTCATCCAGCCAGCGCTGCTTCACCATTGTCACCCGACGGCTGGCGCCAATGCCTTGATCTGGACCCGGATGCAGTTCGCATTGAACCACGTCCGGGACATAATGCGCGGCGGCGGTCAGATCCTGCAATCGGGCCCAGGCTTGCGCTACAGACAGATCCAATGAGGTGGTGAAACTGGCGTGTGAGCTCATGGTATTCCCCTTTGTGTCGGCTTTCACCGGCTTAATGGCCCGCGTTGCCGGCGTTTAAGAAGGCCGGTTTCTCGCCGCCGCCATGGACGGTCAGCTCGGCACCGCTGACATAGCTGGCCAAGTCGGATGCTAGGTACAAACAGGTGTCGCCGATGTCGCTGGGGTTGGCCATGCGGCCCAGCGGTACGGTCGCGCTGACGGCGGCAATGCCCGCCTCGTCGCCATAGTGGAGGTGGGCCTGCTCGGTCAGGATCAACCCCGCGATCAGGGCATTGACCCGCACCTTCGGCGCCCACTCCACCGCGAGTGAGCCGGTCAGGTTCATCAGCCCCGCCTTGGCGGCGCCATAAGCGGCGGTGCCCGGCGAGGGGCGCTTGGCGCTGACGCTGCAGATATTGATGATGTTGCCGCCACCCGCTTGTTGCTGCATCACCGCATTGGCCTGCTGGCACAGGTTCAGTGGCGCCAGCAGATTGAGGCGGATGATGGACTCGGAGAAGCGCGGCGACACTGTGGCGGCCTCGGCGTGCGGCGCGCCGCCGGCGTTATTCACCAGCACATCCAAACGACCGAAGCGCTCGACGATGGCGTCGATCAGCCCTTGGGTTTGGGTCACGTCTTTGACGTCGCAGGGCAGAAACAGCGCGGTTTTGCCCCCGCCTTGTGGCAGTGCCTCCGGCTCGCTGCGGCCGCAGATCACCACATCCGCGCCCTGAGCCAGGAAGCGTTCGCTGATCCCCTTGCCGGCACCTTTGCCCCCGCCGGTTACCAGTACCACTTTGCCGCTGAAATCCACCGGGTTTTGCATGCTGTCTCCTTACTGCCAAGTTGCCATAATCGCCATGACGCGCGTCATTTCTTCGATGGAGTCATCCTATCTGCTGCGGCCTGGGCTGGCTTAGTCCTTTGGGACGATGAGGCTTGGGCGGGCCATTGGAACAATGCCTGCATGAAGATCGGCCCGACTCATTCCGGATCTGTGATCCATCAAGGAGCCCCCTTATGCGTGCGATCCCTCAGGATCAGATCATCTCGCTCGATCTGCCCCAACTGGCGCAGCCATTGCAGCTGCACTATCACGAGGCGGGCAGTGGCGAGCCCGTGCTGTTTATTCACGGCAGCGGGCCTGGAGCCAGCGGTTACAGCAACTTCAAAGGCAACTTTCGGGTGTTTGGCGAGGCGGGTTACCGCGCCATCGTGCCGGATCTGCCCGGCTATGGCTTAAGTGACAAGCCGGATACCCAATATCATCTGGATCTGTTTGTTGACGCCATGACGGGGCTGCTGGATAGGCTCGATATTGGTCAGGTGACGCTGGTGGGCAACTCACTCGGTGGCGCCATTGCGCTGAAGATGGCGCTGGATAATCCGGCGCGGGTGAAGAAGTTGCTGTTGATGGCGCCCGGCGGGCTAATGGATAAAGCCGAATATTACCAGCGGATGGAGGGCATTCAGACCATGGCGGCGGCGTTTGCCGCCGGCGAGCTGCGCGATGCTGTCGGCATGAAACGCCTACTCTGTCTGCAGCTGTTTGATGCCTCACAGGTGACCGATGAAACCGTGGCAGAGCGGGTCAATGTGGTGCTGGAGCAGCCCGCCTGTGTGCTGTCGACCATGGACGTGCCGAACATGGCGCAGCGCCTGGGCGAGTTGTCCTGCCCCATCTTCGTGATGTGGGGTATGAACGACAAGTTCTGCCCGGTGGATGGGGTGGAAACCTTGATGAACCATTGCCGCAATATCCGGGTGCAGCTGCTGAGCGAATGCGGCCACTGGGTGATGGTAGAGTATCAGGATCTGTTTAATCGACAGTGTCTCGATTTCATTGCTCACGACTGACTCGAGAGCGGTCGCAAAGGATCTGAAGGAAGCATTATGGACAAGCAACAACGGGATCAATACGGCGATGAGCTGTATCACGCACTGAAGCAGGGCAAGACCCTGCAGCCCTTTAGTGAGCGGGCGTTGCCGATCACCATCGAGGATGCCTACCACATCTCGCAGCGCTTTATTGCCCGTCGGGTCGAGGACGGTGACACCATCGTCGGCAAGAAGATCGGAGTGACCTCCAGACCGGTACAGCAGATGTTGGGGGTGCATCAGCCGGACTTTGGCTTTATCACCGCGAGCATGCAGTTTGCTGATCAGGCCGAGATCTCGCTAAGCGCCAACCGGCTGATCCAGCCGCGGGCCGAGGGGGAGATCGCCTTTAAGCTCAAGGCGGATCTGCAGGGGCCGGGCGTGACCGAGGTGGATGTGCTGGCGGCCACCGAGTGCGTGATCCCCTGTTTCGAGATCGTCGATTCCCGCATCGATAACTGGCGCATCAAGATCGAAGATACGGTTTCTGATAATGCCTCCTGCGGGGTGTTTGTGCTCGGCGATAACGCGGTGGATCCGCGCCAGTTGGATCTGCCCAATCTGCTGATGAAGGTCAGCAAGAACGGCCAGCCCTTAAGTGAAGGGTTTGGCTCGGCGGTGCAGGGCGATCCGCTGACGGCGGTGGCCTGGCTGGCCAACACCCTGGGGGTGTTTGGCATTCCGTTTAAGGCGGGCGAGATAATCCTGTCCGGTTCGTTAGTGCCGCTTGAGCCGGTGGTAGCGGGTGATGAGATGAGTTTAACCATTGAAGGTTTAGGCAGTTGCAGCGTGCGCTTTAGCGAATAAGCCGCGGGCGGTGCAGAACGAACAGGCAAGGAAGGCAGCATGAGTCAAAAATTGAAAGCGGTGATCATCGGACCCGGTAATATCGGCACCGATCTGCTGATGAAAATGCAGCGCAGCGACTGGATTGAACCTGTGTGGATGGTGGGGATCGATCCCGAGTCCGAGGGGCTCAAGCGGGCCGCCGAGATGGGCATTAAAACCTGCGCCAGCGGCGTCGACGGCATTTTGCCGCACATCATTGAGGACGATATCCGGGTGGCGTTCGATGCCACCTCGGCCTACGTCCATGCGGAAAACAGCCGCAAGCTCAACGAGCTGGGGGTGGTGATGATCGATCTGACCCCGGCGGCCATCGGCCCCTTCTGCGTGCCGCCGGTGAATCTGGCGGGATTGGCAAAAGATCTCAACATGAACGTCAACATGGTCACTTGTGGCGGCCAGGCCACCATTCCGATGGTGGCGGCGGTCTCGCGGGTGCAAGCGGTTGAATACGGCGAGATCGTCGCGACCGTGTCGTCCCGCTCGGTGGGCCCGGGCACCCGCCAGAACATCGATGAGTTTACCCGCACCACTTCCAAAGGGGTGGAGCTGGTCGGCGGGGCTAAGATCGGTAAGGCGATCATCATCATCAATCCGGCGGAGCCGCCGTTGATGATGCGCGATACCGTGCACTGCCTGACCGAGTCGGAGCCGGATAAAGACGCCATCACCCGCTCCATTTTGGACATGGTGGAAGAGGTGCAGAAGTACGTGCCGGGCTACCGCCTGGTCAATGGCCCCATCTTCGACGGCAACAAGGTGTCGGTGTTTATGGAGGTTGAAGGGCTGGGGGATTTCCTGCCCAAGTACGCCGGGAACCTGGATATTATGACCGCTGCGGGCCTGCGCACCGCGGAGATGTTTGCCGAGCACGCCGCCAGTGGCGAGCTGACGTTGCCTGCGCGCTAACGCGTCGAGCAGAGGAGAATTCGAGATGGATCTAACCGGTAAGAAAGTCACCCTACACGACATGTGTCTGCGGGACGGCATGCACGCCAAAGCACATCAGATCACCACCGAGCAGATGGTGAATATCGCCACCGGGTTGGACGAAGCCGGGGTACCGCTGATCGAGGTGACCCATGGCGATGGCTTGGGTGGCCGCTCGCTCAACTATGGCTTCCCCGCTGCCTCCGATGAGGCATACCTCAAGGCGGTGGTGCCGAAGATGAAAAACGCCAAGATCTCGGCCCTGTTGCTGCCGGGGATCGGTACGGTGGACCATCTGAAGATGGCGCACGATCTGGGGGTCAGCACCATTCGTGTGGCGACCCACTGCACCGAGGCCGATGTGTCCGAGCAACACATCGGCATGGCCGCCAAGATGGGCATGGATACCGTTGGCTTCCTGATGATGGCGCACATGGTCGAGCCAGAAAAAATTCTTGAGCAGGCCAAGCTGATGGAAAGCTACGGCGCCAACTGCATCTACGCCACGGATTCGGCGGGCTTTATGCTGCCGGCGGACGTGCAGGCGCGCATTGGCTTGCTGCGCAGCGAGCTTAAGCCGGAAACCGAAATAGGTTTCCACGGCCACCACAACTTGGGCATGGCGATCGCCAACTCGATTGCCGCCATTGAGGCCGGCGCCAGCCGCATCGATGGCTCGGCTGCGGGGCTGGGCGCCGGTGCCGGTAACACGCCGTTGGAGGTGTTCACCGCGGTACTGCATCGCATGGGCGTGGAGACCGGGGTGGATCTGTATCAACTGATGGATGTGGCGGAGGATCGGGTGGTGCCGATCATGGATCAACCGATCCGGGTGGATCGCGAATCGCTGACCTTGGGCTACGCCGGGGTTTACTCCTCCTTCCTGCTGTTTGCCAAGCGCGCCGAGGCCAAGTACGGCGTATCGGCACGGGACTTGTTGATCGAGCTGGGCCGTCGTCGCACCGTCGGTGGTCAGGAAGATATGATCGAAGATCTGGCGCTGACCATGGCCAAAGAGCAGGGGCTGATCTAACCGGATCGCCATGGCCTGTGAGCCCCGCTGTGCGGGGCTTTGTTGTTTTGAGGGGGCACAAGTATGTGGAAGAAGATCGCAACCGGGGTAGGGACGGTGCTGGCCGTCGTGGTGTTGGTGCTGGTGAGTGCGGCGTTGGTCTATCGTCAGGAGTTGACCAACCTGCACGCCATGGTGCAGATGTTTAAGCCGGAGAATCTGACGCACACTTTCCAGAATACCTATCGGATCCAGCCGGCTCGCGCGATCCCGGCGACGGGAAGCGTGTTTGAGTTTGACCGCGCTGAGGCGCCGCTGCCGGCGGCGTTTGTCAGTGGTGAGCGGGAGCTGGATCTGGCGCAGTTTCTCGATGAACGCGCCACCATGGGGCTGTTGGTGATCCAAAACGACGTGATCCTGCATGAGAGCTACCAGCGTGGCAGCAGCGATCAGAGCCTGTTTGCCTCCAACTCCATGGGCAAATCCTTTGTCTCGGCGCTGGCGGGCATTGCCTTGAGTGAAGGCAAGATCCGAAGCTTTGATGACAATGTGGCGGATTATGTGGCGGAGCTTAAAGGCAGCGAGTGGGATGGCGTCACCATCCGTCAGGTGGCCACCATGTCCAGTGGCATGAAGTTCAACGAGAACTACGCCGATCCCGCCTCGGACGTAGCCAAGATGTCACTCAAGATGGCCTTCGGTACGCCGTTGATCGAATACCTGCCCAGTCTGGTACGCGAGCGCCCGGCCGGGGAGTACAACGACTATAAGAGCGTGAACTCAGAAGTGCTGGGGCTGGTGGTGGAGCGGGCCATCGGCGGGCAGTTGTCCGGCTACATGGCGGAAAAGCTGTGGGGCCCCATCGGCGCGGAGCGTGAGGCACATTGGTTAGTGGAAGCCAGCGAGGCCAGCGGTCACCGTGAGCTGGCGATGGGCGGTTTAAGCGTCCATCTGCGCGACTACGCCCGCTTCGGTCGACTCTATCTGCACGGCGGCAACTGGAATGGCGAGCAGATCATTCCGGCGCATTATGTGGCGGAGTCCACCACGGTGCAGGGGCCGCATCTGGCTCCGGGCTATGACAACCCCGGCTCCAGCTCGTTTTCCGGCTACGGCTATCAGTGGTGGATCCCGCTCGGCTCACAGGGCGACTTCCAGGCCCAGGGCATTTACGGCCAGTTTATCTATGTCGATCCCGCGACCGAGACGGTCATCGTCACCACCCGGGCCGACACAGGGTATTACGATCCCGGTCGTCAGTCGCTGCTGGACAGCACGGCGATGTTCCGCGCCATCGCCGCGCACTATGCGCACTATGCGCAAGACCGGCCGGGCTCGATGGCTGCACGCTTATCGGAGTGAATCCGCCTGCGGGCATTCCGTGCTGGCAGCGAACAAACCGAGTCGATGACAGGCTCGGTTTGATGTGCCTGCGCGCCGGCCAGAGCAGATCCGAACCCGCCTCCTCAGCGATGGGGAGGCGGGTTTATATCGGACGTTTTTGTCACTCGCCATTGGCCGGTTTCGCCATTGAGCGCGTGCCTTAGCCTCGTAGAATGGTTGCTATCAAGGAGTGCCCGATCGCGCTGATCGGGGATCAGGGAGAGTAACCGAATGAGCGACGTCTCTACGCAAGATCTGCAAGAGCAGCAAGAGCAACAGCAGGAGCTGGAAGCGCGCATGGCGGCGACGGTGGGCGTCACTGTCGGGCCACAGCGCAGCTGGGATCCCATCAATGTGCCGATGATCCGTCAATGGTGTCAGGCCATGGGCGACGATAATCCGCTCTACAACGACGCGGCATACGCCCGCAGCCAAGGCTTTGCCGACATCGTGGCACCGCCCACCATGCTGCAGGCCTGGACCATGAAGGGCTACACCGATCAGCAGGCGCTGGGCAGCGTGTTGCGCACCAGTGATCAGCCCTATGTGCTGGATATCCTCGACGAGTACGGTTACGTCTCCGTGGTGGCGGTCAACTGCGATCAAAACTACTTCCGTCACCTGCATCCGGGCGACGACATTAAGCACACTAACACCATCGAGTCGGTGTCCGAGCTGAAACACACCGCGCTGGGCGAGGGCTACTTCGTCACCGAGCTGTGGCACTTTACCGATCAACACGACGCGCCGGTGGGCGAGATGCGTTTTCGCTTGCTCAAGTTCAAGGCGCCCCAGCGCCAAGCGACCAACGCAGACAAGCCGGCCTCGGGCAGCAGCCGCAAGGTGCAGCGGCCCCAGCCGGGGATCAATCGTGATAACCGTTTCTTCTGGCAAGGCCTGAGCCAGGGCAAGTTGCTCATTCAGCGCTGCACCAGTTGCGACACCCTGCGCCATCCACCGGCCCCCATGTGCCCGAGCTGCCGCTCCTTGCAACACGACGCCATCGAGGCGTCGGGCAAAGGCGTGGTGCACAGTTTTGTCAATCTGCACCACCCGGCGCTGCCGGCGTTTGATGAGCCCAACCCCATCGCTTTGGTTGAGCTGGAAGAGGGCACTCGCCTGGTGGCTCAACTGATTGATATCGAGCCGCAGGATGTGACTATCGGTCTGCCTGTTGAAGTGCAGATCACCGAATTTGACGGCGATCAGAGCCTGGCCCTGTTTAAGCCTGCCCAGGCTTAGATCTGCAAAGGAAGGAGAAGTTCATGGATTTTAATTTCACGGAAGATCAGGTGGCGATCCGCGATCTGGCCCGTCAGATCCTGCGGGATCATGCCTCCGACGAGCAGGTACACGCCCAAGCCCAAACCGGTGCGGCGTACGACACCGAGCTGTGGCAACAGTTTGCCGAAGCAGGCTTGTTGGGGGTGGCGTTGCCAGAGGCCTACGGCGGCATTGGCTTAGGCATTACCGAACTGTGTTTGATTTTGGAAGAGCAGGGCCGCTTTGTCGCGCCGTTGCCGCTGTATAGCGCATTGGTGCTGGGTGGTTTGAGCGTGGCGCAATTTGGCTCGGATCAACAAAAAGACATCTTGCTGACCGGCCTCGCTACCGGCGAGCACCTGCTGACCGGCGCGTTTGCCGAGCTGGGCATGAGCCCGGCGGGGATCGTACCCATGACGGCGACGGCGGATGGCGCCGGCTATCGACTCACTGGCGTGCGCCAAGCGGTGCCGTTTGCGGCGCAGTCGGCGGCCATCGTGGTGCCGGCGCAGACAGAAACCGGCACCGTGTTGCTGCTGGTGAAGCCGGACCAAGCTGGCGTCAGTTTGGATGAAGCCTTGTCGACCAATGGCCAGCCCTGCGCCACGCTGCACGCGGACGAGGTGGTGATCGAAGCGGCGGCGGTTTTGGTGGACGAAGCGCGAAGTGACGCGGCGATCAACTGGATCGAACAGCACGCTCAGACGGCGCTGGTGGCGATCCAGATCGGGGTGATGGAGGAGTCGCTCAAGCGCACCGCCGAATACACCACCGATCGTAAACAGTTTGGCACCGCCATTGCCGGGTTCCAGAGCACTACCATTCGCTGCGCCGATGCCTACATCGACGTCGAGGCGACTCGCTCCGCCTATTGGAAGGCGTTGTGGCTGTTGGCGGAAGGCCAAGAGGCCTTGGCCAATGTCTGGGCCGCCAAATGGTGGGCCAGCACCGGTGGCCATCGGGTGGCGCATACCGCGCAGCACCTGCACGGCGGGATCGGCTCGGACATCGACTATCCCCTGCACCGCTTCTTCCTGTGGACCAAGCAGAACACTCTGAGTCTGGGCGGCAGCAATCAACAATTGGCCAAGATCGGCGCGCAACTGGCGGATGCCGAGCAGCTGGAGGCGGTGATATGAGCCTGACGTATAACCAAGTGCAGATCGGCGACAAGCTGCCGCCGCTGGAGATCGACGTTAGCACCCGGCTGATCGTCGCCACCGCCATGGCCTCACGCGACTATCAGAATGTGCACCACGATCGCGACGCGGCGCAGTCGCTGGGCAGTGAGGACATCTTTATGAATATCCTCACCACCAACGGCCTGGTGGGGCGTTTCGTCACCGACTGGACCGGCCCGACCGGTCTGCTCAACACCGTCAACATCAAGCTGGGGGTGCCCAACTACGCCGGTGACCGAATGAAGCTGATGGGTAAGGTGAGCGCCAAGCACGCCAATAACCAGATCGAGATCGATGTGGTCGGCAAAAACAGCATGGGCAACCACGTCAACGGCACCGTGTTGGTGACCCTGCCGGAGGGAGACGCATGAGCAGTAAGACAAATGGATTGAGTGGTGCGGCGGCCATTGTCGGCATTGGCGCCACCGAGTTTTCCAAGAAGTCCGGCCGCAGTGAGATGCAGCTGGCGGTGGAGTGCGTGACCCAGGCACTGGATGACGCCGGGATCGATCCGTCCGAGGTGGATGGCCTGTGTACCTTCACCCTGGACAACAACCCGGAAATTGAGGTGCACCGTAACATCGGTGGCAAGGAGCTGAAGTTCTTCAGCCGCATCCACTATGGCGGCGGCGCCGCGTGCGCCACGGTGCAGCAGGCGGCGATGGCCGTGGCCACCGGGGTGTGTGAAGTGGCGGTGGTGTACCGCGCGATGAACGAACGCTCCGAGTACCGTTTCGGTGCCGGGATGCAGGATCAGGCGGCGGATCCGACGTTTGAAACCGCCCACTACGGCTGGTACATCCCCCACGGCTTGGTAACGCCGGCGTCCTGGGTAGCGATGGTGGCCCAGCGTTATATGCACGAAACCGGCGCCACCACCGAAGATTTCGGCCGGGTGGCGGTGGCGGCCCGCAAAATGGCGGCGAACAACCCCAACGCCTGGTTCTATCAGCAGCCCATCACGCTGGAGGATCATCAAAACTCCCGCTGGATCTGCGAGCCGCTGCGTCTACTCGATTGCTGTCAGGAGAGCGACGGCGGGGTGGCACTGGTGATCACCTCCACCGAGCGGGCCAAGACGCTGAACAAGAAGCCGGCCATCATCAAGGCGGCGGCGCAAGGGGCCTGTGACGATCCGCAGATGATGACTCACTTCTACCGCAAAGACATGTCGCGTCTGACCGAAGTCGGTCTGGTGGCCAAGCAGCTTTACAGCCAGGCGGGTATTGGTCCGCAGGATATCCAGACGGCGGTTATTTACGATCACTTCACCCCGTTTGTGCTGCCCCAGTTGGAGGAGTTTGGCTTCTGTGATCAGGGCAAGGCCAAGGACTTCGTCCGCGCCGGTGAGATCGAGATGGGCGGACGCCTGCCGATCAACACCCACGGCGGCCAACTCGGTGAAGCCTACATTCACGGCATGAATGGCATCGCCGAAGGGGTGCGGCAGATCCGCGGCGAAGCGGTGAACCAGGTAGATAACGTCGAGAACGTGCTGGTGTCTGCCGGCACTGGCGTGCCAACCTCCGGCTTGATCCTCGGCGTAAAGTAAACGCCGTGCGATCGCTTTGAAACGTGCGAAAGCCCCAGCCGTTTGGCTGGGGCTTTTTTACGCCGCCGAGGCGGTGAGCCCGATGGATAATGTCGAAAACGTGCTGCTCTGCACCGGCACCGACTTCAGGCTCAGTCTGCGGGGGGAAGTCAACGCCGCGCGAGTATTTTGGCGCGTGCGAGAGCTCCTGCCTTCAACGCGGGGGCTTGTTTGAGCCCGACTCCAGCGATCGGCTGTTGCGGTATTGATTGGGCGGTTTACCCAGCGCCTTTTTAAACATGGTGATGAAGGCACTGACCGAGTCGTAGCCCAGCTGGGCCGAGATGGATTGCACGCTGTCACCGTCGCCGAGTCGCTCCAAGGCGTGGATCAGATGCAACTGACCACGCCAGCGCGCAAAGCTCAGCCCGGTGTGCTGGCGCAAGCGGCGGGTAAAGGTGCGTTCACTCATGGCGCAGGCTTGAGCCCAATGGCTCAGCGTCCGACGATCGGCGGGATCGGCGATCAACGCCTCGGCGACGCGATGCAGGGCGGGATCGGCGGGCAGGGCAAAATTCAGCGGGGTACGGGGCTGTTGGCTGAGTTGGTGCAGCAGCACCTGGATCAGGGCGGCGTCGTGCTGATCGGGGGCCTGTGTCTGCGGCTGCTGGGCTAGATGGAGGATCATCTCGCGTAGCATGGGGGAGATCGCTAGGGTGCAGGGACGATCCGGCAGATCCAGCGCTGTCGCATCGATAAACACGAAGGCAAAGTGACTGTGGGGCGAGGCGTGGTTGCTGTGGGGCAGATCTGGCGGGATCCACATCGCCGACTGGCTCGGCACCATCCAGATCCCATCGTCGACGTAGCAGCGCATGCTGCCGTGCAGCGGCACGACCAACTGGCCGCTGGCGTGTTGATGGCGGGGAGATGGGGTGCTTTGTGCGTCGCTGTGGTGCAGTGCGGCGACGGCGATCCGGCCGTAGCGAGCGGGTTGATGTCGGTGATCCACTAAATTGGCCGAATTGAGCAATAAGCTGTCATTTTGGCTAAATTAAGCCGGGGCGGCAAGGGGTAGGATCCAACGCCTCGTTGATCTGTTTGAGTGCGCGTTATGTCCCTCCTCTTTCGTTATCGATCGGCTTGGATCCTGTTTGGGATCCTGCTGATCGCCGCCAGCTTACGCTCCCCGATCACTGCGTTGGGGCCTATCTTGGAACCCATGAGCCAGGCGCTGGCCCTGAGTCCGGTGGCGGCCGGGCTGTTGGCGACTCTGCCGCTGCTGGCCTTCGCCTTTCTCTCGCCTTTGTCCACGCCGGTGGCGGCCAGGCTGGGGATCGAGCCTGCCCTGCTGCTGGCCCTGCTTCTGTTGGTCGGTGGTATTGGCCTTCGCTCCGTCGGCGACGTGCCGAGTCTGTTTGTCGGCACCGCGGTGCTTGGCTGCGGCATCGCCTTGGGCAATGTGTTGCTGCCTGCCCTACTGAAGTTACGCTACCCGAACCGGATCCCGCTGCTGACCGGCGCCTACGCCATGATTATGGGGCTCAGTGCGACGCTGGCCTCTTGGTTTATCGTGCCGCTCAACCAGGCTTTGGGCTGGCGTGGTGCCCTGCTTAGCTTGGGTTTGTTGCCCGTGCTGGCGGTAATCGTGTGGGCGCTGTGCCTGCGGGGGCAATGTCATGACAGCGCGATCTCCCGTCCTGCCATGGTGGGCAGGAGCCAACCCGTGCCCGCGCTGTGGCGACATCCGTTGGCCTGGCAGGTGGCGCTGTTTATGGGGTTTAACTCGGTGGTCTTTCACACCACCAACACCTGGCTGCCCGCGCTATTGACCGAGCAGGGTTTTTCATTGGCGCAAGCGGGACGTTTGCACGGGGGGCTGCATCTGAGTGGGGCGATCGCCGGTCTGTTGCTGGTCCCCTTGATGCGCGTTGGCTTGAGCGCTTCGACCTTGGCGGCGGCGATCAGCTTGATCACCCTGCTGGGCTATGTGGGTCTGTGGGCAGCACCGGCACAGGCGCCGATCTGGATCGGCGTGTTTGGCGCGGGATCCGGGTTGATCCTGACGCTGGCGCTCTCCTTTATCGCTCTGCGCGCGAATTCGCCGCTGCAGGCGGTGGCGCTGTCGGCCATGGTACAAAGTTGTGGTTACTTGATGGCGGCGGTGGGTCCGGTGCTGTTTGGCGGTTTGTTTGCCTGGTCTGGCAGTTGGCATGCGCTGCTGCCGCTGTGGTGGGGCTTGCTGCTGTGCACGGCGTTGTTTGGGGCCCTGGCCGGGCGGGAGCGGACTTTGTAGAGCGGGCGTTAATTTTTTTCTCCTTGTCGGTGAACTTCTTGCGACGGTCGCCGTCTACTCTTACGGACTCATCATCCTCCCTGCTTATTGCGGCATTGGTAGCCTTGCGCGACTGATGCCACAATTAAGAAAAGCCTGCAGCTTGTACTGCGGGCTTTTTTTATGGGCGATCGTTTTTGTCTGATCCCGCGTTGGCCGCAGGATCCTGCTTCTGGGCCCAGTCGATCAACAGCAGGACCGGGTAGGGCGCCATCAATACCAAACCCAGCCCGATCAAACAGGCGATCATCACCATGGCGCCGAGTTGTTGGCTCAGGGGGGTTAGCCACAGCATGCCCATGCCGGTCAGCAGCATAAGCACGCCAAGCCAGTGCAGCTTTTTCAGTGTCGAGATCATCAAGGGCTCCCTCCGTTGTGGGTCTGCAGGATCACGCTAACCTAGGGCGGCGTGGTGCGCCAGCGCCCGGTTGAGCGATCGCGCCGATCTTCGCTCGATAAAAAAGATCAAATTAGCGCGATGGGATCGGAACTAATGCCGGTCTTGGGCGTCCATTACTACGGACTCATCATCCTCCCTGCAAATGGCGCGCATCGGCCATATGGCCCATGAAGCAAACCAACAGGAAAGGCTTACGGCAGTCACCGTGGGCTTTTTTTGTGACTTGGTTTCAGTTATAGCCGGCCGTCACTGATTAATTCTTAACTTATCTGATTGATTGAATTGTATTTTTAATGGATGGTTCGATGGATGTTGGTACAGGCTCTGCGCACGTGATCTATATCAAGTTACAGTGCAAAAGCTGATAGATAATTTCTTTCTGGGGGTGACAACTGTGAGGGCTGTGTCACAATGCTCTTGAATCATCATCCCTGCAAGACGGTGGTCGACCAAGGTTTCATCCGCTTTGGTCGCTGAGGGGGGCAACCCCGTGTTACAGAGCAAGGCTTCATCCCCCTTGCTTCCACCGACAGAAAAACGTCCGTCTCATCAACGGGCGTTTTTTTGATCTTAAGGATCGCAAAGCGGGCGTCGCGCGATCAACAAGACCGGCCGAGGCCGGTCTTTTGCGTTGGGCTGAGTGAGGGTGTCTACCGATCGATCAGTAGCCGCTGAGGCGGGCGAAGCGATCGTAATGATATTGGCTGTTGCCCAGCAGCACCTGCGCCACCCGGGCGCGCTTGAGGAAGAAGCCCACCTCCAGCTCATCGGTGACGCCAATGCCGCCGTGCAGCTGGGTCGCCTCGTTGGTCACCAGCTCTGCGATCTCGCCGATCTTGGCTTTGGCCGCGCTGATCCGCGCCGCGCGATCCGGCCGATCGGCTTCCACTGCCGATAACGCATCCATCAGCACGGTTTTGCTTTGCTGGATCTCAATGTACATCTTGGCGGCACGATGCTGCAGTGCCTGAAACGAGCCGATGTGCACGCCAAACTGCTTGCGCTCTTTGAGGTATTCGACGGTGCGCTCAAACATCGCCTGAATGCCGCCGAACTGCTCCGCTGCCAGCGCCAGACGGCCATTATCCAGTGCTAACTCTAATGCCGCAGCGACATCCTCGCTGCCGCTGAGCTTGTGCTGCTCGGCCACCGCGACCTTGTCCAGTGTGATCTGAGCGTAGTTGCGGCTGTCGGCCAGTTGGCGGCGCGATAGGGTGACGCCGGTGGCGCTGGGATCGACAATGTACAAGCCCAGTTCACTCGCTTCGAGCGCCGCGACCAGCAGCTTGTCGGCGCCGATCCCGTCGATCACCATCTGTTTGCATCCGGACAGTTCAAAACCGTCCGCAGTGCGGATGGCGCTGGTTTGAATGTTGGCCGGGTTATGGTGCACTCCCTCATCCAACGCCAACGCAAAGCGCAGCTCACCGGCAGCGATCTGCGGCAGCCACTGCAGTTTCTGTTGCTCATTGCCGGCGGCCAAAATGGCGCTGCCGGACAAGACGACGGAGCTGAGCAGCGGCGAGCACACTAGGGTGCGGCCAAACTCTTCCATCCCGGCGCACAGGCCTTTGAGACCGAAATCGAAACCGCCGTAGCTTTCAGGCAGCAGCATGCCGCCCCAGCCCAGCTCCAGCAGTTGTTGCCAGGTGGCGTCATCGAAAGCGGTTGCTGAGCCGGCGTCGCGCAGGGCACGCAGCGCCTCGACCGGGGCTTGCGCCTGGGCAAAATCACGGGCGGTGTCTTTGAGGGCCCGTTGCTCCTCATTGAATGCTAAAGACATACGCGCTCCTTATTGATCTGGCAGGCCAAGCACCCGCTTGGCGATGATGTTGAGTTGCACCTCGGAGGTGCCACCGGCGATGGAGTGGGTTTTCACCCCGAGCCAGTCGCGGGTCAGCTTGATGTCGGCCTCGGAAAACCCCTCGCCCGCCCAGCCCAGCCCCTGCGCCCCGGTGATCTTCAGCGCCAGTTCGTACTTGAGCTTTTCCTCTTCGGTGCCGGCGTATTTGAGGATCATCCCCAGTGAGGGATCGCCCACGCCTTCGGCGAATTCGGCGCCCATCCTCGGCATGGCCAGATCCAGCGCGCGCTTGTTGATCTCATTGCGGGCGATCGCCTGGCGCAGGATCGGATCGGCGATCCGGCCCTGAGGATCCTCACCTAGGTGTTGCTTGGCCAGTTGCGACAATACGATCGGATCGGCGGCGATGGTCGCTTCCAGATCCGCCATCATGTTGCGCTCAAACTCCAGCACCCGCTTGGCCACGGTCCAGCCCTTGTTCTCTTCGCCCAGACGGTTGGCCTTGGGCACCCGCACGTTGTCGAAGAAGGTTTGGCAGAAGTGGGTCTCGCCGGTGATCAATTCGATCGGCTTGGCTTCCACGCCCGCGGAGGCCATATCGAACAACAGGAAGCTGATCCCCTCCTGTTTCTTGGCGTCCTTGTCGGTGCGGGTCAGACAGTAGATCCAGTCGGAATGATCGGCGTAGGAGGTCCAGATCTTGGTGCCGTTGACGATGTAGTCGTCCCCATCACTTTCGGCTTTGGTTTGGACATTGGCCAGATCGGAGCCGGCGCCGGGCTCGGAATAGCCCTGACACCAACGGATCTCGCCGCGGGCGATCTTAGGCAGGTGCTCGCGCTTTTGTTCCTCAGTGCCAAATTCCAAGATGGCGGGGCCCGCCATCCAGATCCCCAGGTTCACCTGGGGTGGGCGACAGCCCAGTCGCGCCATCTCTTTCTTGAAGATGGCGGTCTGTTTGCGATCAAAGCCGGCGCCGCCGTACTCAAGCGGCCAGTCGGGGACGCAGTAGCCCTTTTCGACGCAGCGATCAAACCAGAGCTTGGCGTCCTCACAAGGGAATTGAATGTTGCGCCCGCCCCACACCTGATCTTCAGGGGTGGCCGGAGTGCGCATGGACTCGGGGCAGTTCTGCTCCAGCCAGGTGCGGATCTCCTGACGGAAAGCGTTCAGATCGGACATCGTGTCCTCCTTCACAAATGCCGGGCCGGGTTACACCGACTCGACGATGGATTCGGTTGTCGGTGCTCACTGTTCGGCGCTGAGCTCGGCGTTCAGTTGGGCATTGCGCTGGCGGGAAAAATCCTGATACAGGGCATGATCCACATCGATAAACAGTGCCTCGGCCTCGGCCAGGATCACTTGGGTCCCTGCCAGCATCAGGCGGCCTTTGAGCACGCTTTTGCGCCCTTTGTGGCTTTCGCACCAGCCTTCAAAACGCAACGGCTGTTTCAAGGGCACCGGCTTGCGGTACTGCACCTGCAATTTGCCGGTCATGCTCGGGGTGCTCTTCGGTGCCTGGACGATGCCAAACAACTCGTCAAACAGCGCGGCGGTGAAGCCTCCGTGTACCAGCCCGGGACCGCCTTCGAAGGCGGCGCTGTAGAACACCTCAGCGACGGCGGTTTCGCCCTCCCGGAAATAGCGCACCTTCGGGGCCACGGCGTTGAGCGCGCCGCTGACTGGGGTAAACAGGTTTTGCTGGCTGCCGTAATCGTAGGCGCTGTCCTGATCGGCGCGGACCTCGCGCCGCCGAGGCGGATGGCCGAGCACCAAGGGCTCGGCCTTCTCCAGCAGCAGCGCTAGGCGCTGCAGGCTGTCGTCATCGACGTGATCGGCCACCAGACGTTCATTGAGCCGCCGTAGCGTCTCGCCGATCTTCTGCTGTTGCGCCTGACGCGCGCGAGGGCGGGATGCGGTCATGTTACATCTGCGGCATGATGGCGAAACCGTCCCGCACCGGCACCTGGCCGGCGAAGTGATCGCCCATCGCCTGATGCAGGCTGTCCGGGGTCCAGATCTCGCCGGAGTCGAAGCTCTTTCCCATCACCGGCTTGTCGACCACGGTGACGTTCTTACCCCACACCACAAACACCTGACCGGAGATATTGCCGGCCTGCTCGGAGGAGAGATAGCCCACCAGCGGGCTGACGTTTTCCGGGGCGAAGGTGTCAAAGCCGGCATCCGGCTTGGCGAACATCTTGGCGGTGACGCCCTGATCGGTCATTTGAGTGCGGGCGCGGGGGCAGATCACGTTGGCGGTGACGCCGTAGTTGAGCATCACCTGCGCGGCGCCCATGGTCATGGCCACAATGCCGGACTTGGCCGCGGCGTAGTTGGGCTGCCCGGCTGAGCCGTACAGGAAGGCTTCGGAGGAGGTGCTGATCAAGCGGCCAAATACCGGCTTACCGTCGGCTTTGCACTTGTTGCGCCAGTACTCGGTGGCGTGGCGCATGTTGACGAAGTGGCCCTTGAGGTGAACCCGGACCACAGAGTCGAACTCCTCTTCCGACATGTTGAAGATCAAACGGTCGCGGCAGAAGCCGGCGTTATTGACCAGGATATTGACGTCACCCCAGGTGTCCAGTGCCTTGCCAAACAGCGCCTTGGAGTCGTCCCAGCTGGCGCAGTCGCCAAAGTGGGCAATGGCTTCGCCACCGAAGCCTTTGATCTCCTCGACCACGCCCATGGCCACGGCCTGCGCGTCGCTGTTGTGGCCTAAGTCGCTCACCACCACACGGGCGCCCTGCTTGGCCAGCTCAATCGCTTCGGCCCGGCCTAAGCCGCGGGCGGCACCGGTGACGATCGCTACTTTTCCATCTAATTGCGTCATTCTGTTTCTCCTTGGCGGGGCAGGTTTTGCCGTGCGCCCCGCGCATCTGCTCGTTGAGTGTCGATGCCTTACAGGCGTTCGATAATGGTGCCGGTGCCGACGGAGGCGCCGCAGCACATGGTGATCAGCGCGGTGTTCTTATCGGTGCGCTCCAGCTCATGCAGGGCCGAGGTGATCAGGCGAGCACCGGTCGAGCCGACCGGGTGGCCCAGCGCGATCGCGCCGCCGTTGACGTTCACCTTGTCCATATCGGGCTGGTACACCTGCGCCCAGGACAGCACCACAGCGGCAAAGGCTTCATTGACCTCAAACAGATCGATGTCATTGATGCTCATGCCGCTCTTTTTCAGTAGCAGCTCGGTGGCGTTGACCGGACCGTCCAGCAAGTAGTAAGGGTCGGCGCCGACCACGACGTCGGTGATAATGCGAGCGCGGGGCTTGAGGCCACGGGCGATCGCTTCGTCCTTGCTCATCCACAGCACGGCGGCGGAGCCATCGGAAATTTGCGAGGAGTTACCCGGGGTGTGGATCCCGCCTTCTGCCACGGTCTTCAATTGGCTCAGTGACTCCATGGTGGTTTGGCGCAGGCCTTGATCCCGAGTGACCAACTTGGTCTCGCCGGTGGGCTTGCCATCTTCGCCCAGCACCGGGGCGGTGACCGGGATGATCTCGCGTTCGAAGTGACCGGCTTCCCAGGCGGCGTGGGCCCGCTGCTGTGAGCGCACCGCAAAGGCATCGGCATCGTGACGGGTCAATCCGCGGTTTTTGGCGATGCGCTCGGCGGAGGCGAATTGATCCGGCGTGCTGTCCCAGGGCCAGGATTTGGGCAGGAAGAAGCCCGGGCCGTTGTAGACATTCATGCCCAGGCCGACCCGACTCATGGCTTCGACGCCACAGGCGATCCCGGCGTTGATGGATCCGGCTTTGATCAGCGCGGAGATCAGGTGGTTGGCCTGTTGGGCGGAGCCGCACTGGGCGTCGATGGTGGTGGCGCCACCGTTGTAGGTGCCGCCCATCGACAGCCAAGCGTTGCGGCAGAGGTTGCCGGCCTGCTCACCGGCTTGGGTGACGCAGCCGCCGATCAGCTGATCGATGTCGGTGCGCTCCAGTCCCGCTTTTTCCAGCACGCCGCGCATGGACAGGGCCAATAGCTCGGTGGCGTGGAAGCCATTCAGATCGCCCACGATCGGTTTTCCACGTGCAATGGGGGTACGTAGTGCTTCAACGATGACTGCTTCAGCCATGGGTTTACTCCTTAACTTCCATGAAAAGCCATGGCCTGGCGGTGCGTTACGACGCGTTGTGCCAGGCAGGCTGGATCGCTGTCGCCGGCGCGCACCGGCGGACAGAGTGTCGATGAGTATCAATGTATCGACGCGCTCGACCGGAAAAAATGGCGGAACAGGGCCATCGCCATTAACAGATGTGGCCACCGCTGGGCCGATCAAAATGATCCGGGTTGATCGGCGGATCCGGCGCTGATCCGCCGTTCGTGACGGGAAGAGCGCACAGTTCGGTAAATTCTGTAAGTTTCCTACATTTTGGTTTTCAAATTACAAAATGCTGCTATAATCCGTTCATCGGTGACATTACTAGAAAGGACACGACATGTTTAATTCCGCTAAGTGGCTTACCCCAGAACAAGGCGCTTGCCGCCTGTGTTACACCATCGCAGGCAGCCTGATGTGCGCTGGCATTGTTGCTTCTCTGGCGCCGATCGTCTGAGCAACTGGTGGAATTAAGTAACCATTTGGTACTTTAATTCCAAAGGCGCCGTTTGATCCCCTGCGTCGACCAAGACACGACGCGCGCCTCCCCGTTGAGGCCCTGTGATGTTGGGATCGGACCGATCGGTTCATTACGGCGCATTCCCCCCCCTTTCTCTTTCTCTATTTTTGCTTGCGATGGATCTCTGTGTCCGCTGTCTCGTTCGTCTGCCCAGATCGGCCGTCGGCATTGGCTGCGCGCTTGGGCCTGACTTGACCGTTAATGCACATGCAAAGTTGGCACTGAAACGTCATTGTTTGGTGCTGCGGACGATTTGTATGCTGTGATCACGCTGGGGGCACCTTGCCTGTATTGCCGATAAGCGCGGACGGTCGGGCGAGCCATCTCCCAAGGAAAACGCAGAAAAAGGAAGTCTGAAATGGCCCAGTTTAATTTTGATGATGTCGCCGGTATGCAGGCGTTGGTGAGCGAGGAATTTGGTCCTTGGAGCAATGCGGTGACCATAGATCAAGCGCTGATCAACCGCTTCGCCGAGCTGTCCGGGGACGATTACTGGCTGCACACAGACGTCGAGAAGTGCGCCAAGTACAGCCCGTTCAAGGGCACCATCGCCCACGGTTTCCTCACTCTTATCTTGCTGCCGAAGATGCGCGCCGAGCAGCCGTTTGAGGTGGTGGGATTCAATAACATGCTCAATGTCGGTTCGGATCGCCTGCGCTTTACCGGCGTGGTGCCGGTGGGCGCTCAGGTGCAGTCTCGCACCCGTCTGAAGGCGGTGGAAGCGACCAAGAAGGGCACGGCGGTGACGCTGGAGCAGCATGTGCATGTGGTCGGTGAAGCGCGCCCGGCGCTGATCTACGACATGATCTTTATGTACATGTAAGCCATACCCTCAAGACGGGAAACGGCCGGCTCTGACGAACCGGCCGTTTTCATTTGAGTGGCGCGGTCGGTTGCCTGTGTCCGGGGCGCGCTCCACACTGGGGTGACAGAGATCGAAGCACAACGGGCAGAGAGCCGAATGGTTGAACAGAATGGTTGAACAATATGATCCGACCTCGCAGGACGAGGCCAGCACGGCGCGGGCGACACGATGCGCCCAGTGTCGGGGGCCGCTGCAGTGCCGTGGCGATCAGCACTGTTGGTGCATGACATGGCCGCAGGTGATGCCGCTGCAAAACGCCAGCTTGCCGGCGGGGTGTCTGTGTCCCACCTGTCTGCGCGCTGCGATGGCGGCTCAGCCGCCGTCGTCGTAACGCGGTCCTGACGGGTTTGGTGCCGATGCTGTCACGGCTCGCGCGGTGGACGCAGGGCTTCATACAGCAGGCAGGCTGCCCAGATCGTTGAGAGGGTGATCCCCAGTAGGGCGATGGGAAAAAAGCTGTCCAACTGGGCCTGACTGAGGACTTGCCAGCGTTGGAACTGGCGCGCCGTCGGGATGCTGATCACCAGCAACAGCATGCACAGGATCGGGGCAGTAAGGGGGTTATGGCTCATCGGGCGGACTCCTTGTCGGCGGCGGGAGGTAAGCGGATAGGCTCGAACGCTCTAGTAAGGCGTCGTTTTTTGCTCGGGAGTAAAGCCGACGGAGGAACTTTTCGCTCAGCCAAAGCCAGCGTGGCGTCGGCCACATTCGCTACTGCAACTTGTCCGGTTTCGCCATTGAGAGGCGTAGCCGACAGAGGCAAATTAGAGGACATGGAAGAAACTGCCTTGGGGGTGGGCGTGGCGCGTTCACTGGCGCAAGGTCAGTCAGGAGGCGCCACCGCGCCGGATGGCAGTAGCGGAATGAAGGACAGGCGATATGTACATCGATAACACCCAGGAACAGAAGGAGCTGCGTCAGCAGTTGCGTGCCTATTTTGCCGAGTTGATCACCCCAGAGGTGCGTCAGGCGTGCCATGGCAACGAGAGTGGCGGCGAGTATAACCGGGTGATCCGCCAGATGGGGGAAGATGGCTGGTTGGCCATTGGTTGGCCCAAAGAGTACGGCGGCCAGGGCCGCAGCGAAGCGGAGCAGTTGGCGTTTTTTGAGGAAGCGCAGATGGCCGGTGCGCCCATTCCCTTTGTCACCCTCAATACCGTGGGGCCGGCCTTGATGGCCAACGGTTCGGATGAACACAAAGCCGAGTTTTTGCCCCGGATCGCCAAGGGCGACGTGCATTTTGCCATCGGCTATACCGAGCCGGGCTCGGGCACCGACTTGGCGTCGCTGTCCACCAGCGCGGTAAAGGATGGTGACGACTACATCATCAACGGCACCAAGGTGTTTACCTCCAGCGCCGAGGGCGCGGACTACATCTGGCTGGCGGCCCGGACCGACAAAGAGGCGCCTAAGCACAAAGGGATCACCATCTTTATCGTCGACACCAAGTTGGCCGGCTTCTCCGTCGCGCCCATCTACACCGTGGGCGATGTGCGCACCAACATGACCTATTACGATAACGTCCGGGTGCCAGCGAGCTGCATCGTCGGTGAGCTCAATGGCGGCTGGAAGCTGATCACCTCTCAGCTCAACCACGAGCGGGTCGGTCTGGCAGCGCTGGGCATTAATGCCATCGGTCACTATCAGCAGTTGATGGAGTGGGCCCGCAGCGAGAATGCCCAGGGTCTGCGCCCCATCGATGAAAGCTGGGTGCAGACCACCTTGGCCGAGGCCTACGCTCGCATTCAGGCGCTGCAGGTGCTCAATGGCCGCATGGCCTGGGAGCTGGAGCAGAACCAACTGAATCCGGCGTTTGCGTCGGCCATTAAGGTGCACTCTACCGAGTCGGTGATCGAGATCTACCGCTTGATGCTGGACGTGATCGGCCCGGCCGGTCTGGTCAAGGCCAAAGGCAGTGCCGATGTGCTTAAAGGGGCGCTGGAAGAGGGCTACCGTAAGTGTCAGATCAACACCTTTGGCGGCGGCGTCAATGAGATCTTGCGGGAGCTGACGGCGATGTTTGGCCTGCGTATGCAGCGTGCCTCGCGCTAGGGAGCAGTAACAAAAGGCGGGTGCCGGGCGACAGCTTGGCGCCCGTTTTTTGCGTTGATAGGGCTGCAAGGCAGCGCTGGTGCAGCGCGCAACGTGAGTAGAAAGCGGATCACATCAGGAGAGCGCGTATGTGGAAGAAATTGGGATTGGGCTTGTTGTTGGTGCTGGCGTTGCCGGTCGCGGTTTTGGCGGTGCTGTTGTTACGGTCTGAGCCGATGGATCTACCGGCTTTGCCGACTCAGCCGGGCCAAGGCAAGGTGGTCGGCGCTGCGGTCGCGGCCAAGCCTTTGCCGGATCTGGTGTTGCCACAGCACCCGTTTATGGCGCAAACCGGTTTCAATGCGATGCACGCCGATCCCTACAACTCCGATGTGCATCGACCTCAGGGGCCACTGGGGCATGCGCCCGTGGTGCAGACTCGGCAGGGGCGTGGTGGCGACAAAGGCATGTGCGTGGGGCTGACCTTCCGTCGGGATGGCTTAGCGTTTATGTTGTGCTCGGCGATGCAAGGCTTCCAGTTTCAGTTGGTGGATCCTGAGACGTTAACCATCTTGGCGCGGCATGATCTGCCTTCGCGGCCCAGCACCTGGCAGGCGATCGCCCATCGGGATCTGGGGATCATCTATCAGGACAGCTCGGGCGGCGCCTACTACTACCTGGATCATCAGGATCGGGTGGTGTTGGTGGATCCGCAGCAGCGCTTGCTCCGTTTGGCGGCGGTGCCGGGAGCGGAAGGCTGGCAGATCGTGGAAGAGCGCGCCTGGGATCTGTCCGCGGCGGTGCCCAATCGCTGCTTTTCGCTGAGCAATTGGAACCCTACGCCCGAGCAGTGCGATCCGGTGACTGCGGCGCTGCCAGACATGGACGGGGTGATCTGGTGGATCACCCGGTACGGTAGGATCGGTACCTTGGATCCTGAAACCGGCGCGATCCGCGTGATCCATCTGGCCGGCGAGGAGATCCAAAACAGCTTTGCGGTGGCCGAGGATGGCGTGTTCATTGTCTCGGATCACGCCCTGTATCGCTTCGATAAAACGGCGGACGGCACGCCACAGGTGGACTGGCGCGAGCGCTATGACCGCGGCAGCGGCCACAAGGTGGGCGCCATCAATCAAGGCAGTGGCACCACCCCGACCCTGCTCGGGACGGACTACATCACGGTGACCGACAACGCCGATGATCGCATCAACCTGTTGGTGTACCAGCGCGCCAGCGATTGGCAGGGCGAGCGTGAGATCTGCCGGATCCCCCTGTTCGAGTCCGGCCATTCGGTGACGGACAACTCGATGATCGGCTACGGCAACAGCATCATTATCGAGAACAACTACGGCTACCGGTATGCCATGGCACCGCCGACGGAGCAGGCGGTGACGGGCGGGATCAGCCGGATCGATGTGCGCCCGGACGGCAGCGGCTGTGATCGGATCTGGCACTCCACCGAGCGCGCCCCCTCGGTGGTGCCCAAGCTCTCCCTGGGCAGCGGCCTGGCCTATTTCTACACCTTCGACACCCAGGCCGATGGCGAGAATGCCTGGTATCTAATGGCGCTGGACTTCGAGACCGGCGAGACCGCATTTAAGATCCACACTGGGGTGGGGGAGCGGTTTGATAACAGTTGGGCGCCGATCACGATCGGGCCGGACGGCACCCTCTATGTCGGAGTGTTTGCCGGGATCGTGGCGATCAAGGATGGCGAACGGCTTTAGCCGAGCGCAGCGGGGTGGGGAAAAGGAGTGGTGAAATGACGATGGCTACCACAACCAAAGTGGCGTTGGTAACGGGGGCGGGCAGTGGCATTGGTCAGGCCACTGCCCTGCGTTTGGGGCGGGAGGGTTATCGGCTGGCCGTGGTGTACGGTCGCTCGGCGGCGCAAGCGGCGCAGACGACGGCGGCCATCGTCGCGGCGGGGGGCGATGCGAAGTGTTTCGCGCTGGACGTCACCTGCGAGCAGAGCGTCGCGCGGCTGTTCGATGCGGTGCTGACGACATTTGGTCGGCTGGATGTGCTGGTGAATTGCGCCGGGGCTGGCCATTACGGCAAGCTCAAAGAGATCGAGATGGCCGATTTCGATCGTCTTTTTGCCCTCAACACCCGCGGCACGTTTATGATGTGCCGGGCAGCGGCACGCTGCCTGCAGCCAGGCGGGCGGATCATCAATATCAGCACCGGCGCGACCGCCTCTAACGCCGTCGGGCAGAGCCTGTATGTCGCCAGCAAGGCGGCACTGGAGGGCTTTAGCAAAGTGTTGGCCAGGGAGTTGGGGCCGCAGCAGATCGCGGTCAATGTCGTCTCGCCGGGGATGACGGATACGCCGCTGTTGGCGCAGGGCAACGCCGACTACTTGCGTCAATTGGGGGCCAAGCAGGCGGCGATGGGCCGCTGTGGCCAGCCTGGGGAGGTGGCGGATGCCATCGCCGCTTTGGTGGGCGCAGACGGAAGCTGGATCTCCGGTCAGGTGATCCGGGTGGATGGTGGCAGCGTGATCGTATGAGGCGCTGTGTCACCGAAATTGCCAAAAAAGCTGGAAACTGCTAGTTTCTGCGGCCAAATTTACCCTGTTTCCCGCTGATTTAAGGTCGCCGCCATGCACCAGTACGCCATTCTTGCTAACCCGGGCCACAACCGGATCTACTTCGATACCGCGCTGAAAATTGCCCGGTTGGAGTTGGAGGCGATCACCCAGGCCCAGGGGATCACCATCGAAGCGTTTGGCGAGGACGATCTGGGCCTGCCGGCCAGCGTCAGTTTCACCACCTCCCAGCCGATGGATGACGCTGCACTCAAGGCGATCGTGGCCTCCTCCATCTATTACGCCCTGTTTGAGGTGCAGGCAGACGGCCTGCTGCGCCCGATCAAGGCACCGCAGATCTACACCTTCCCCAACGGCATGAGTCAGATCCTCAAGTACGTCGGCAAGACCAATGAGCAGTTTACCCGGCTGATGATCAATCTGGCGCTCAGTGCCTGCAAAACCCAGAGCGAGCAGATCCGCCTGGTGGATCCCATGTGCGGCAAGGGCACCACCTTGTACGAAGGCATGGTGCGCGGCTTCAACGTGGAAGGCATTGAGATCAACACTAAGTGGACTCAGGAGATCCAGGCCTACATGGTGAAGTACCTCAAGACCGGCAAGTACAAGCATAAGGTGACCAAGTCCAAGCGCAACGGCCCGGATGGCAAAAAAGTGGCGGACTGCTTTTCGGTCGACACGGCGGCGGACAAGGCGGATTTCGCCGCCGGCAAGCTGCAAAACTTCAAGCTGTATCCTGGGGATACGCGTCAGGCCAACCTGCTGCTGAAGAAAAACAGCTGCGACATTTTGGTGTCGGATCTGCCCTATGGTGTGCAGCATGGCAACAAGAACGCCAAGGACGAGAAGCTGGATCGCAGCGCGCTGACGCTGCTGGAAGAGGCGGTACCGGCCTGGCGTCATGGCTTAAAGCCGAAAGGCGCCATGGTGATCTCCTTTAACGAGTTCACCATGAAGTGGCGTGACGTGGCCAAGGTGCTGCAGGCCAACGGCCTGACGGTGCTGGATGAGGCGCCCTACACCGGCTATCTGCACCGGGTCGATCAGTCCATCAACCGTAACTTGATCGTGGCGATCAAGCCGTAACGGCATGAACGCAATGGCAGCGGGCTGCGGCCCGCTGTGTGGTTTTACCGCTCCCTTAATGCGGCTGCCGAGCCTAGCGCCACAGTGAGATCCGCTGTGAGCTGATCTGCTTTTCTTTGGCCGGGCCGCCAAACTTCCGTTTGAGCGCCTTTGCCTGCGCCGCCTCCGTCTGCTCCATGGCGCGGGCTTGATACACCCCCTGCGCTGCCGCAAGGGTTAACAAAGCCTGCGCCCGGGCCGGATCGCGCGGGATCAGGGGGGACCGATCGGCGTCATATAAGCCGTGACGGCACCAGAGCGCCATGTCCAAACAGGCCAGGCCATCTTGATCGGCGATCGCCTGTTGATACCAGGCGAGGCCCAGCTGTTGCGCCTGCCCGTGCGGCTCCTGCAGGTAAGCGCGGGCCCGGTGGCGTCCGATCCCATTGTGCGGCTCGGGAGCATAGCCCCAGGAATACCGCTCAAGCCAGTACAGTGTTTGCTGTGGGCAGGCCGGCGGCTCCAGCTCGACCGGCGTTGGCTTGTCGTTGTGATCGCCCCACGGATCGGGCTCGGCCTCCTCGAAGAGCGCGATCATGTCATTGATGGCCTGATCGTAGCCTGCCAGTGCGCTTTGGCGCAGCCAATAGACGGCTTCTTGCCAATCGAGCGGACTGGAGTCCACGGGATCGGATCGCCATTGCAGGTATGCACGATTGGATTGCGGGCCCGGCATGGGCTCGACTTCGCTGCTGAGCTGGTATTGGGCCCAGCAATCATCAAAGCAGGCCGCCAAGCGCAGCCAAAAGATGGCCTGGCTCATCAGCTCGGGCAGCCCGGCTTCCCCCCAGGGGTGGTGTCGATCCAGTAGGCAGCGCGCCGTCGCTTGGTCACTGTCGGCGATCAAGGTGCCGATCAGGCTGAGGGCGGCGTCGACACGACCCGCCTGATGTTCACGCTGCGCCTGATAGACGGTTTGTAGCGGGTGGTGAGCAGACAAACGGGACACTCCTGTGCGCACTTTTGCTGTGTTCGACATGGTAGAACGTGGTCCGCGGATAAGAAATGCCTCTTGGCAGAGGCAAGCGTCGGCTCAGCGTAAGGCTTGCTGTTGCAAGCCCTTGGGGTGAGTCGGCGTCGCGCCGTAGACGCCGCTCTATTGCGTCACGGCGGCCTCTGCGTCCTTGCCGTCCTTTTCGGGCAACCCCCTGCGGCGAAACTCCCCTGGGGTGATGTGGGTCCATTTCTTGAAGCTGCGGTGAAACGCGCTGGGCTCGTCGAATCCCATCAACGCGGCCACCGCATTGATGGAGAGCTCAGAGCGGCTCAGGTATTCGATGGCGGCGTCCCGGCGGCAATCGTCCTTGATCTGCTGATAGCTGGTGCCCTCCGATTCGAGCCGGCGCCTCAGGGTGCGGCTGGAGGTATTGAGCAGGCTGGCCATCTCATCAAAACTGGGGATCTTCTTGGTGAAGTTGTAGCCGATCAGGGCGCGGATCCGCGGGATGATGCTGTCCGAGGCTGCTTCGCTGCTGAGGGTGAACAGCTGAAACGGTGCGGTTTCGAGAAATTGCTCCAGGGATTCTTCGTTATGCACCAGCGGCGCTTTGAGATAATGGGCGCTGAAGATCATGGTCGACTGGGGCTGGGTGAATTCGATGGGGCAGTCGAAATAGTAGCGGTAGCCCGGGCGGCTGAGCACTTGCGGGCCCGGAATGCCGACCTGGTGCACGGCAATATTGGTGCCGATCAGCCAACTGCAGAAGCGATGCCACAGCGACAGGCTGTTGAGCAGGGTGAGCTGGCGTGAGGGGTGGCAACTGGCGCCGTTGTCGGCAGCGTATGAGGAGTAGAACAGGGTCACGTCCTTGCCATCGCCGCTGAGCCGGTAGGGCTTGCTTAACTCTCGTGGGTTGCCTTTGAGTTCATGGCACAGGGCATAAAACTCGGTGGTGCGTTCGAGGGCGATCTGCAGATTGGGCGCATGGATAATGCAATAACACATCATCCGAAAGGTGCCTGGGGGAAATCGGTAGCGGGTGCCCAGACCAAAGGCTTCGTCCTGCAGCATCATGGAGATCCGCCGGTACAGCTTGCTGAAGGTCAGCGCACTGATCTCCAACTCCTCATCATCGTCCAGCTCGAGCGGATTGAATGGTAACTCCGCCAATGCCAGCAGCTCATTGATATCGTAGCCTTGCTCGATGGCTACCTTGAGTAATAAGCGCGCATAGCGGGCTGGGACAAGATACTCCGTCATCCTTGCCTTCTTCTGGTTAAGTGCGTCGACACGTTTCGCCATTTTTCAGCAAAACGGTTTATTTTTCCACACATGAATGCGCAAGCGAAACCAATGCGAGGCCGTTCGCCTGGTGCAGAGCGCTGCGGGATCGCCGGTGGCTAAGGCGCTCTGAACCGAGCTACGGATCGAGCGAAAATTTCACACAGTTGGTCCAGTCACCTCCGAGGGTATTTCTCCCTATCTTTGTGGTTAGCGCTAGTGGCGAGCGAGGTTCGTTAGGGTGGTGGTAGCAGGCCTGTTTGCTTTCATTTGATTGCTTATATTTCAATGTCATTGCCGCCTTTATTTGATCGACTTTCGTCGCTATATATTTGCCCCTTTTGTGTGACACACTTCACGAGTCGAGCTCGTTCTGCTTAAAAATGTGTTACATCTGGCTGGCCAGTTTTGCCATTGAACCCAGCTGAGGGCTGTTCGACACTTGAGTGTAAATTCACCTTCGAGAGTGACTGTCAGGAGAGCACAGTCGGGCAGCGCCCAGCTCTTGAAGGGCCATGGGCAACAGTCCACGGCACAGGGAGAATGACGGACTCAGAGCCTGTGAGGGCATTGGAGGCAAGGTTCGGTAACCATGGGGCTGGGCTCCTGGTTCGAGTTACCGCAACGCCGTTCCCGATGTGCTCATACGCTTCCTCCGGACGGGTATTAGCGGCGCTTGGGCGGCGATCGGCGTAGATCTCATTATGCCGACAAGCCAACTTCTGGCCCCGAGTCCGGTTGAGAGCCAGCGAACCTCGTCATTCCGACTGAGTCGTGGTACTCGCCCCCCCCCAGCGATATCAAGGAAGTCATCATGTCAGGATCTGTCACCAAGCTGAAAGGCGTGCTGCAACAGCTTACCCAGCCAGGCGCCCCGTTTGAGACCGTACAAACCGAGTCCGGGCCGCGCTTTAAACAAGCCATTCCCACCTTGCCACTGCTCTATCAGGCCGGCTTGAAGCATGGCGATGCATCCTTCCTGGTGGGGAATAGCGGCCGCTATAGCTTTGTCGAGGCGCTGGCCACGGCGTCGAAGCTGGCGGCACGGATGCACTCACAGCTTGGGGTGGAGCAGGGCGATCGGGTTGCCATTGCCATGCGTAACAGCCCGGAGTGGGCGCTGGCGTTTATGGCCACCACCTTGTTGGGGGCCGTCGCGGTGCCACTGAACAGCTGGGGCAGTGCCGAAGAGCTCGAGTATGGTGTGAAAGATTCCGGTGCCCATCTGGTGTTTGCCGATCCGCGTCGTTTCGGTTTGCTCGCGCCCAAGCTGCCCTACCTGAATGCCCGTGCCATCGTGGTGGAAGAGGACGGGGACTGGGGCGAGCTGGGCTTGAGTTGGACCAGCTTCCTGGCCGGCGAGGGGGACGATACGCCGCCTCAGGTGCAGATCGCCCCGAGTGATCTGGCGATGATCATGTACACCTCCGGCACTACCGGGCGGCCCAAGGGCGCCGCTTCGACCCATGACGCCATCTGTCAGGGGATCATGAATGGCCTGTCGGCCAGCGGCCTGATGGCGGCGATGCATCCACACACCATGGCCGCGGCGGCCGAGCGAGGGTTGCAACCGGCGACCCTGTTGTGCCTGCCGCTGTTCCATGTCAGTGGGCTGCATGCGGGGATCCTGACCAGTTTCCTGACCGGGACTAAGGTGGTGATCCTCTATAAATGGGATCCCTTGCTGGCCCTGCAAACCATCCATCAGGAGAAGGTCGCCTCCATCACCGCGGCGGCGAAGCAGATCTGGGATCTGCTCGAGCACCCGCAGTTTGCTGAGTTTAATACCAGCAGCATCATCAACCTGGCCAGTGCCGGCACGGCGCAACCCACGGCGCTGGTGGATGACATCAAGGCCAGATTCCCCGGTAACTTCTTTGGCACCGGCTACGGCATGACCGAGACCAACGCGTTTGCCACGCTGATCTCTGGTGAGGCTTATCATGATCACCTCACCAGCGTGGGCCTGCCGTTGCCCGCGGTGGAGGTGAAGATCTGCGATGAGCAGGGCAATGAGATGCCACAGGGCGAGGTGGGTGAGATCTACATGCGCGGCAGCACCTTGATCAGCCACTATTGGGGCCGGGAGGAGGCCACCGCCGAAGCGATGAAGGGCGGCTGGATCCACAGTGGCGATGTGGGTTACTTCGACGCACAAGGCTTGCTCTACATCAGCGATCGCAAGAAGGACATGGTGATCCGTGGCGGCGAGAACATCTACTGTGGTGAGGTGGAGAATGTGGTGCTGGATCACCCCGCCGTGGCACACTGTGCGGTGTTTGGTCTGCCGCATGATCGCCTCGGTGAGGAGCTGTCGGTGGCGATCGAATTGGCACCGGGGGCGCAGCCGGATCAAGGCAGTATTCAGGCGCACGTCGCGGCCCACTTGGCGCATTTCAAGGTGCCCTCCCGGGTGTTCTTTGCCGAGCAGCCGTTGCCTCGCAACGCGGTGCATAAGATCCAGAAGCACTTGGTGCGGGCGCAGTATCTGAGCACGTAAACCGGGCTAATCCATGTCAACGCCGCCATCATGGCGGCGTTGTTGTTTGTTGCAAGCGTTGTTAAGGAGTGGCCGTGGCTGATCTGCATTTTCCCTTCGAGGCCCCGGCGGGCGGACAGTTAAAGGCGATCCACCCGGATGTGCGTTGGCTGCGTATGCCGATGCCGATGAAGCTGGATCACATCAACCTGTATCTGTTGCGGCATGGCGATGGCTTTGTCGCAGTGGACACCGGCCTGGCAACCAAGAGTACCCGCCAGCACTGGCTGCGTGTGCTGTCTGAGGAGCTGCAAGGAGCACCGCTCAAGGCGTTGATCGTCACCCATCTGCATCCAGATCATATCGGTTTAGCGGGCTGGTTGTGCCAGCAGACCGGGGCCGAGCTGTGGATGAGCCAGGCGGAGTTTCTGTCGGCGCACCTGTATCAGCATGTGGCGGATATGGCCCGCTCCGAGCCGGTACTGAACTTCTATCAGCAAGCCGGTTTTTGTGAGGCGGTGCTGGTGCAGATGCAGGAGAGTGCCGCCGGTTTTGGCCGGATGATCACGCCGCTGCCGTTCTCCTATCGAGTGCTGGAGGACGGCGCCGACATTGAGATCGGCGGCCGCTCGTGGCGGGTGATGATCGGCGCCGGTCACAGCGTCGCGCATGCCTGCCTGCATTGCGATGAGTTGGGGATGTTGCTCGGCGGCGATCAGGCCCTGCCCGGCATTACTCCCAATGTGGCGCTGTCCAGTTTGACGCCGCAGGGCGATCCCTTGAACCATTGGTTTGAGACGCAGGTGCGTTTGGCGGCATTGCCGCAACAGACCTTGGTGTTGCCCAGTCATGAACTGCCCTTTACCGGTTTGCCGGCGCGCTGTGATCAGGTGATCGCGCATCATCGGCAGCAACTGGAGTTGCTACTGCAGGCCTGTGGCCGCGCGCAAACCGCCGTGCAACTGCTGCCGGTGCTGTTTAAGCGCGCCTTGCAGGGCACGGAGTTGGTGATGGCCGCGGGGGAGTGCTTGGCCCATCTGAATTACCTGTGTCATCGCGGCAAGCTGGTGCGCCGCATTGGCGCCGATGGCGTCGCCCTTTATCAGCGGATTGAACACGGCTGAGCGTCTGCTTTCTTCTTGATTTATCACGCTTATGCCAACATTATGGCGCTGTCAGTTTTTTGTCATTTGTGTGCTGGGCTGGATCGGTTTGGCAACGTCGGGGCTGGCGCCTCGCTTTTGCTGCGTTATATGCGACACTGTACGTAATTACAGTACAATGTGGAGCAAATGATGATCGTCGTTATCTTTGAAGTTTATCCCCACGCACATGGCAAAGCGGATTATCTCGCCGTGGCTGCCGAGCTGCGCGCGCTGCTGCTGCAGGCCGATGGCTTGATCTCAGCCGAACGGTTCGAAAGCTTATCAGAGCAAGGCAAGCTGTTGAGTTTGTCGTTCTGGCGCGATGAGGCGGCCGTGGCTAACTGGCGCAATGAGCTGATGCACCGACAGGCGCAGCAGCGGGGCCGAGCGTCGCTGTTTTCCCATTATCGGATCCGCGTCGGCGAGATCGGTCGCGATTACAGCATCGATCAGCGAGCGCAGGCGCCTGAGGATCGGGATCACAGTTAGAGTTGAATGAGGTGGGGCATGCTAAGGACGGCACGGCGCGGAATATTAGGGGCACTTTGTCTGCTCACGGCACTGTGTGTCGGTTGGGCTAAGGCGAACGCCAGCGTCCCTAAGCCCTCCACGGAGGTGCTGGTGCTGGGCACCATCGAGGAGCTGCACAACTTCAATCCACAATACCGCTATCATCAACTGTTTCAGCTGATCGCCAGCTTTCGACCGGACGTGATCGGGCTTGGGATCCGGCCGGAAGACTTGGGTCAGCCGCTGAGCTATCTGCAGCAACATTACTCCGAGGCGATGGTTAAGCTGGCGCTGCAATATGCCCCGCGAGCGGTGGGGTTGGATTGGCTTGATCCTGTGTTGGAAGGGGTGTTGATCCCGGACGATTACCACGAGCGGCGGCAGGCGTATTGGCTGTTGATGGAGGAGGAGTACGACTCGCCGGAGCTGATGGCGCTGCAGCAGGAGTTATTGCAGATGCGTTTAACGCAGCCGCCGGAGGTGCTGATGGGGGCGGAGTTTCAGATCCTGCAGTTGGCCGAGCGTTTCCGCTTGGACAGCCTACGGCGCCACTCCCGCTTCGAATATCTGGCCACCCACCAGCACCGCAGGGATCGACATATCCTGGTGAACAGCCTGCAGCTGATCAAGTCAGCGCCGGGCCGACGGGTGGTGTTGGTGGTGGGTCTGGATGAATACAGTACCCTGCTGCGGGGATTGCAGCGCTTCGGCCAGGATATCGAGCTGCTGCAGCTGCCGTTGTAGCCCCGCCTCTGCATTTACCGCTGAAGACCACAAGGCGCCCTCGGGCGCCTTGTGGTTTTTCGAGCGCGGTATTAGAACTGCAGCCGCAGATCCAGGCCAAAGGTGCGGGGATCGCCGTAGATCACGCTGCCAAAGCCCAAGGCGCCGGAGTCGATCCCTTGGGTGACGTACTCCTCGTCGAAGGCGTTGCGTAGCCAGGCGCTGACTCTTAGCTCACCGAGCCCGGTCTGCACGCCATCCAGGCTGGCACGAACGTCGGTGAGGGTGTAGGCGTCGGCGGTGATCGCCTCCTTAAACGGGCTGTGGTAATCGTTCAGCTCCGGCGTCGGCCCGGGGATCTCGTTGACCTGGGTAAAGGCCCGCTCGCCGATGTAGCGCACATCGGCGCGCAGCGAGAGTTGGCCGCCCCACAGCTCGGCCAGCTCATACTGAATGCCCAGTGCGGCGGTCACCTCGGAGACGTAGGGAAACTCGGCCTGATCCGCCACATCCACCAGTTCACCGGAGACGCGGTTGAGCAGCTCGTATTTCTGGAAGTCCATGTCGAGCCAGGCGACGTTACCGTCGATCCGCAGCCGATCGGTCGGGGCGATCACATACTCCAGCTCAACCCCCCATTGATCCGCCTCACCGGCGTTTTCGATCACCGAGGTGGCGCCACCCGTGCCAGCGAGGTAGGAGTCGATCTGAAAGTCATCGTACTGGGTGTAGAACAGGTTGGTGTTGAGGCGCAGGCGGCGATCAAACAGATCGTTCTTCAGTCCCAGCTCGTAGCCGATCAGGGTCTCCTCATCGAAATCATCAAGGAAGGGATTGTCGGTACTGGCGCTGCGCGCGGTCAGGCCGCCGGCCTTGTAGCCGGTGGCGATGCGGGCGTAGCCAAACGTGGTGTCGCTGAACTTGTAATCGGCGCTGACGTTCCAGTTGATGTTGTCGTATTGCTTGGTGTCGTTGGCCGACAGCGGCAGGAACGGCGGCAAGAAGCTAGCCACACGCTGCTCCAAGTATTTCTCATCCTCGGTATAGCGAATGCCGGCGGTCAGGCGCAGCTTGTCGCTGGCGCGCCAGTTGAACTGGGTAAACGCCGCCTTGGACTTGGAGGTGCCGTTGTAATCCAGCACATTGGTCGCTTCCATGCCAAAGGGCGCGCCCATCAGCGCCTGCGACAGGTAGAAGCTGGTGGGGTTGTACTCGCTGTACTCTTCATCGAAGTAGAACAGGCCAAAGACAAAATCGACGTTTTGGCTGAGCTGACCCAGCAGTTGCAGCTCCTGTGACAGGTGCTCCTGCTCACGCTCATTGAGCGGCGAGTAGAACAGGCCAGCGATGGGCCGCACGTCGACGATGCCGGTGATGGGGTCCAGCGTCAGCGCTTGCAGCGCGTCGTTGCCGTCGAGATCGTTGCCGATCTCCAGCCCGCTCCAATCGCGCAGGCCGGTGATGCTGCGCAGGCTGAAGCGATCGCTGAACTGCCACTCGATACTGAGTGTGTGCAGATCCGTCTCTGAGGTGCCATAGCCGTTGTTGTTGAGCGCGATGGTGTCGGCCCGGCCGTCGGACACTAGGATGGGGCTGCCGTCGATCTGGGTGACTTCGCCAGCCAGATAGCTGGGGCTGACTGCCACGGTGTGTGAGTGAGTCTTGGTGCCTTCGGACTCGACGTGGTTAAAGCTGTAATCGAGGATCAGGGTGTCGCTGACTTCCCAGTTGAGGGCGATGCGGTAGGCCTCATCGTCAAAGGCGCCGCCGTCGCGGTGATCCGGTGCATTGACGTTGTCGAGCACACCATCCCGTGAGCTGTTGCGATAGGTCAAGGCCGCCGACAGCCCGGTCTCGCCCAGCACGCCTGAGTCGATGCGGGTTTGGGTGGTAAAGAGGGCATCCGAGCCGACGGTGAAGTCCTGGGTGAAGCCAAAGTCGTAGTAGGGCTTCTTGCTGATGAAGTTGATGGCACCGCCGGTGCTGTTACGGCCATACAGCGAGCCTTGCGGGCCGCGCAGCACTTCGACCCGCTCCAGCTCCAGCATGTCCATCAAGGCACCGGAGATCCGCGGCTGGATCACGCCATCGAGATACACGCCGATGGGCGAGTCGGCGGTGGCCACCGAGTCGGACACCCGCAAACCGCGCATCGACAAGGTGATGTCGTTGGAGGCCTGGGCATTGGCCTGAATTTGCAGGGTGGGCACGAAGCCGGTCAGATCGACGCTGGTGCGTATGCCTTTTTGCTCGATGGCGGCGGTGTCCAGCGCGGTGATGGACAGCGGCGTGGCCTGCAGGCTTTCGACGTTGCGCCGGGCCGTGACCTCGATGGTTTCGATCCCACCGGTTGCTGCTGGCGCCTGCGTCTCCTCTTGGGCCAGCAGTTGGGGGGCGAAAAGAATGGGCAGTAACGCCGCCCAAACCGGGCTGGGGCGAAATTCATGTCGGTGCATAGGGTTCATCATCTCTTCCTTGTGATGGCCTGCGACAGCCGGCACCGTTTGACGCCGCTGCAGGCTTATATTGATTTGCTGTTCAATAAAAAGGGCAAAAAAAGCGCAGAGGGGGATCTGCGCTCTTGACTGGGTTTGGTTACAGGAAAAAGTCCGTGCTGTCTTTGCCCAGCAGCACGCCGGACAGGTTGTAGGCGTACTTGTCCGCCACGTTGGCGACGTGGGTCAGCCCGGCCTGAATGTCCGCCTGAACTCGGTTGAGCGGATAGTTGGCGAAGATGGCACGGGAGCCGCAGTACATGAACATCTTGTTGGCGGCTTCGTTACAGCGCCCGGCGACACGGGCGGAGTCGTAGCGCCACTTAACCCGCTCTTCGATGGTCAGCGGCTCACCGGCGACGGCGCGCTCGTACATGATGTCGAAGTTTTTGTAGAGCACCGCCTTGCATTCGTCGACAGTGGCGATGGCATCCGCCAGGGTTTTGAGGGTGCCGGGATCTTCAATCGACTTACGGCCGTCGTTGACGCCGACCCGGGTGCCGGCCAGCTCGATAAAGTCGTTGATGGCGCCTTGCAGTGCGCCGATGGCGGAGCTGGATACGGCGCGAACGAAGATCTGGCCAAAGGGCAGTTTAAACACCGGATGGGTATTCACTTCATTGCCAGGGCTTTGTTGATTAAAGCCGTCGATGGACTTGTGGGTGCGGTATTCGGGCACAAAGGCGTCCTTGACCACGATGTCGTGCGAGCCGGTGCCTTGTAGGCCGGTCACCGCCCAATTGTCGACAATGTCGTAGTCGCTGCGCGGCACCAAGAAGGTGCGGTAGTCCGGTGGGCCGCCCGCTTCCAGTGGCGGCACCATGGCGCCGAGGAAGACCCAATCGCAGTGCTTGGAGCCGGAGGAGAAGCCCCAGCGACCGGACAGCTTGAGGCCGCCTTCAACCCGCTCCACTTTGCCCACCGGCATATAGGAGGAGGAGATCAACACGCTGGTGTCTTCGCCCCAGACATCCTGTGCGGCGCGGTCGTCATATAGGCCCAACTGCCAATTGTGGATCGCCACCACGCCCAACACCCAGGCGGAAGACATGCAGCCTTCGGCCAGTTTGATCTGAATATCGAAAAAATCGTGTGGTTTGAGCTCATAGCCGCCCCATTTGGCCGGCTGCAGAATGCGGAAGAAGCCCGCTTCCTGGAAGTCGGCGATGGTGGCTTCGGGAAGGCGACCGATCTCCGCGGTCTCAGCGGCACGAGCCCGCAGTACTGGCACCAATTCGGCCGCACGCTGGTTGAGGCGTTGGCGGATGGCGTCTTTGTCTTCAATCGTGGCGTTCATGCGTAGCTCTCCTGAGATCTGCGTTGTGCATCGGGTTCGGCGGCCTTGCCGCACCATGCCCACGATTGAATCAGTGCCCCCGCTTGGCAGCATCATGCAAATGGATTAGGGCCACGCCTTTCTGTCGTCGGCTCGGGGTTAAATTTGGCTAAATTGATGTGGATCAACTCCGCCGGGGGGCGCTGGCATATAGGGTGGAGGGGTCGGCAGCGCGCCGCTGCGGGCTCGAACCGTCGCGCAGACAACGCCGTCAGGAGAGCAATGGGGGCCGCGGCTGCGGCCGGGGTTAGTCCCCTTAGACGATGCCGGTTTAAGGGGGGGATCCGAGAATGCAGAGCATAGGAGTGATGCCGGTCCGGCACTGCTCACGTCGACTGTTTAGGAGCCCTACCATGTCACACGCCTCGAACGCAGCCGAGCAGGCCGCCCCCCAGCCCCATCCGTTGAAGGACTCAATGTTGCAGGCGATGCGCCGCCTGGCCAGCTCGGTCAGCATTGTTTCCGCCAGTAATGGCGAACAGCGCCACGCCATGGCGGCCACTTCGGTCACCTCCCTGTCGATGGATCCGCCCTCCTTGCTGGTGTGCGTCAATAAGAACACCGCCATGCACGGCTTGTTGGAAGAGGGCACGGATTTTTGCATCAATATCCTCAGCCATGAGCAGCAGGAGGTGTCGGTGATGTGTGGCGGCAAAGCCCGCGGCGAAGCCCGTTTCGAAACCGGCAACTGGGCCACCAGCGAAGGCGGCCTGCCTTATCTTGAGGACGCGCAGTCGGCGGTGATCTGCCAGCAGGATGGCAAGTTTGAGTACGGCACCCACACCATCTATATCGGCCGGATCCAGTCGATCCAAAACAGTGAGTTGGTCAGCCCATTGATCTACGTCGACGGTGTCTACACCACCTCGGCGGAAGCCGCGACCGCCTGATCGCCAAACCGATGCCCCAATCCCAAATAACCTCGCAAGGAAGACACTGATGAGTTACGAGCAGCCACTGGAGTTGACCGACACCCAGCCGCCACAACAAATTGTGCCGGAGGCCGTGGATTGGCAGGGGGAGTACGATGTGGTGGTGGTGGGCTATGGGGGCGCGGGGATCTGCGCCGCCATCGAGGCGGTCGACGCCGGGGCGTCGGTGCTGGCGCTGGATCGCTTCCAAGGCGGCGGTGCAACGGCGGCCAGTGGCGGCGTGGTGTACGCCGGTGGCGGCACCCAATACCAGCAGGACGCGGGCTTTGAGGACAGCGCAGACAACATGTTTGCCTACCTCAAACAGGAGACCGGCGACGCGGTCAGCGATGAGACCTTGCGCCGTTTCTGCCAGCAAAGCTGCGATAACCTGCGCTGGCTGGAAGCGAATCGGGTCGGCTTTGCCGGCAATGTGCCGCCGATCAAGACCTCCTACCCCACCAATCAATACTATTTGTACTACTCCGGCAACGAGGCGGTGGGCGGGTATAAAGATAAGGCCACGCCGGCGCCGCGGGGGCACCGTGTCAAGGGCGCGGGCATGTCCGGTCAGGCGTTGTTTCGGGCGTTGAGGGCCTCCGCCGCCGCGAAGGGCGTCAAGTTGCAAACCCAAACCGAGGTGCAATGCCTATTGACCGACGCCCATGATCGGGTGATCGGGGTGGAGGTGCGTACCCTGCCCGCAGGCTGGATCAGCCTGCAGCACAAGTGGCTGTCGGCCTTGATCGGCAAGCTGCACCTGTACAGCCCAAGGCGGGCGTTTAAGCTGCGCGCCAAGCTCGTGGCGTTGGAGCGGCAGCACGGTCAGATCCAGCGCATTTGTGCCCGTAACGGCGTGGTGCTCAGTGCGGGCGGCTTTGCCTTTAATCGCAAGATGGTGGAGCGCTACAACGACAAATACCGCAAGGGCTTGCCACTGGGAACCACTGGCTGCAATGGCAGCGGCATCGGCCTAGGCCACAGTGTCGGTGGCGCCCTGGCACGAATGGACAAATTCAGCGCCTGGCGCTTTATCAATCCGCCGCTGGCCTGGGCGCAGGGCATGGTGGTCAACGGCGCCGGCGAGCGCTACTGCAATGAAGAGGTGTATGGCGCCAAGCTCGGCCATGAGATGTGTGAGCACAATGACGGCCGCGCCTATCTGGTGATCAACCACGCGCAACGCGCCGAAGCCTTGAAGCAGTGTGTGCCCGGCAAGGCGCAGAGCTTTCAGATCCTACCGGCGCTGATGAACCTGTTTCTTAACGCCAAGAAGGCGGACAGCATCGAAGGGTTGGCCAAGCGGATGAAGCTGCCGGAGGCGGCGTTGCGGGCGGAGCTGGACAGCTACAACGCGGCCGCGCGGGGCGAATGCGTCGACCGATTCGGTAAATCCCCTGCCTTTCTCAAGCCGATGGCACAGGGGCCCTATTACGGGATCAACGTCTCGTTCGATAGCCCCACCTTCCCCTGCCCGATGATCTCATTGGGCGGATTGAAGGTGTGTGAGCACAGCGGTCAGGTGTTGGATCAGGAGGAGCGGATCATCCCGGGCCTGTACGCGGCGGGCCGCAACGCCGTTGGCGTGGCCTCCAATCTCTACGTCAGCGGGATCTCCATTGCCGATTGCGTTTTCTCCGGCCGCCGTGCTGGCGCCCACGTGGCGGCCCAGCGTCGTGGCGAAACGGCCAAACCTTGCGCTGAAAGCAGCGCAGCTTAATTCGAACGATCAGAAGGAATACCTGTCATGGGACGAGTGCAAGGGAAAGTCAGCATCATTACTGGTGGCGCCAGCGGCGTCGGGCGGGAGGATGCCAAACTGCTGGTGGCCGAGGGCGGCAAAGTGGTGATCGCCGATCTCAACGTTGAGGCGGGCGAAGCGCTGGCGGCCGAGCTGGGCGAGGCGGCGCTGTTTGTCCGCCATGACATCAGCTGCGAGGACAGCTGGCAGCGGTTGATCGAGCAGACCCTCAAGGCGTTTGGCAAGCTGGATGTGCTGGTCAACAACGCCGGCATTCTGGTGGCGGCCAACATCGAACAAACCTCCTTGGAGGTGTGGCGCAAGGTCAATGCCATCAACAGTGATGGCTACTTCTTGGGGTGTAAGTACGCCATTCTGGCGATGAAGGAGACCGGCGGCGGGGCCATCATCAATATGTCCTCCTTGGCGGCCATCCACGGCATGAGTCAGTTCTGCGCTTACTCCGCCTCCAAAGGCGCGGTGGCGGCACTGACCCGCAACGTTGCGGTGCACTGCAAAGAGCGCGGCTACAACATCCGCTGCAACAGCATCCATCCGGACGGGATCGACACCCCCATGACCCAGGCGCTGCGCGCCAAGGTGCCCAAGCCACGCAGCGAGGCGGAAGCCGCGGCGATGATCAAGGCGGGCAAGCGGGCCGATGCCAGAATGTGCGATCCCAAGGAGATCGCCAACTTCGTGCTCTATCTGGCCTCGGACGAATCCCGCTTTATCAACGGCGCCGAGTTGAAGATCGATAATGCCCACACCGTTGGCGACTTTTAAGGAGAGCGTGATGAGCGAAGCACAGACGTTGGCGACCGCGCCGGTGGTCGAAGAGAACGGCTACTACCGCCTGACGGTCGAGAAAGTGATCGAGGAAACCCATGATACTAAATCCGTGGTGTTTGCCATTCCCGAGGCACTCAAGTCGGCCTTCCAATACAAGGCGGGGCAGTTTCTGACCCTGAAAGTCCCCTACGGCGAACAGGCGCTGATCCGTTGTTACTCGCTGGCCAGCTCGCCGGATACGGAGAGCGAGCACAAGGTCACCATCAAGCGGGTGGTGGACGGACGGATCTCCAATTGGATCAACGATCAGGTGCAGGCCGGGGATGAGATCCTGGTGTTGCCACCGGCCGGATTGTTCCACCTTGGCAAAGAGAGTGACGACGGCGACATCGTGCTGTTTGGCGGTGGCTCCGGCATTACCCCGGTGATCTCCATTCTCAAGACCGCGCTGCACACGACGCAGCGCAACATCAAACTGGTGTACGCTAACCGCGACGATCAAAGCGTCGTGTTCAACGCCGAGCTGCGCGCGCTGATGCAGGCGAACTGGCAGCGGCTGGAGATCGTCCATCTGCTTGATTCCATCCATGGTTACCTGAGCGGCCCCCAGGTGACTCAGCTGGTCGCAGGCAGCAGTAACCCCGAGTTCTTTATCTGTGGCCCCGGCCCCTTTATGGACACAGTGGAAACCGCCCTGCTGGCCCGAGGCGAAGACAAGGCGAGGATCCATGTGGAGCGCTTTGTTTCACCTCAAGATCCTAAGGAAGCGGCGGAGATCGAAGCCATGGCCCAGGCGGCTGCGGCGGAGACTGAGGCCAGCTCCATCGAAGTGACACTGGATGACGAAGTGCACCAGCTCGACTATGAGCCCGGCGATACCTTACTGCAGACCATCACCAAGGCGGGGATCGACGCCCCGCGCTCTTGCGAAGAGGGCTTCTGCGGCGCCTGCATGTGCAAGGTGAAGCGTGGCGAAGTGACGCTCAACGTCAACGATGTGCTCTCCCCTGAAGAGGTGGAGGAGGGGTGGACCTTGGCGTGCCAGGGGCGGCCTATGTCTGCTGACGTCTCCATCGAATTTCCGGACTGAGTACACCTGCGGCGTGGCTGGTTTGTGGTTATTGTGCTGGCCGCACGGCTTTGGTGTTGGCGACTGCGTCGCGGTCGTTTGGGGTTTTGTGCTGGCCGCCCGGCTTAGGTGTTGGCGACTGCGTCGCGGTCGTTTGGGATTCTATGATGGTCGCACGGCCGGTGTTGTCGGCTGCGCCGTGCTGGTTCCGGAGTTGTACTCCAGTCCTCTTGTCGCGCTGGCGACGGCAGGCCAGGGGGCTCCGCCCCCTAACAACCCCGTTTACCTCCCTTCGTCGCTGCGCTCCTCGAAGTCGGCAGAGCAAAGCCGCGTGGCCCGGATTTTGGCGTGCCTTAGCTTCGTTATCGTTCGTTCGCAGCCGACACGCTTGGAGATCGCCCTGTTTTAAAGGCAAAAGCGGCCAGCCGCTTTCAACAGGGCTCCGCCAAGCTCCCGGTCGGCCGCTGCCTCACTGCACTCAGCACGGGTTGGGTGATGGGGGAGGTTTCTAGATTTTTAAAAGCAGCCCTGTGGTTTTCTGAATTGCTATGGCGGTTTTGGCGCGAAAAGGAGTCATTCGGAATGGGCGAGGGTTATACGATAAAGCTATCACCAATGTGCATCCTAAACGCTCTTGCGGAATTGGTCTGGGTTTAATCACATGCTGTATGGATATCGAGTGCTTTTACGACAAAATTGGACTGGCTCCTGATTTTGGACATCAAAGAGCGATTGTGTAAAAGTGCTTTTAAGAACAAGGATGTAAGCGCTATAACGACGTGAGCAGATAAGACGTGAACAGAAGCCATGGCCTGTGAAAGTGCGTATTCCGACAAATAAAAGTCACGGCTCTCTAAACTGGATTCACGTGCCATGGCTTCGTAATAAACGTTATGTTTTTAAATGGAGTTGATATGAAATATTGGACATTTATTTTAAGTGCCTTTTTAATTGGGTGTAGCTCAACTGAATCGCAAGTGCAAATTGACAAGGATAAACCAACGAACACTGAGTTAGTTCAGTTTGTCATAGAGCACAAACCAAACTTAATTACTCTGTCATGTAGTCCAAAAAATGAGAGCGCTGGTAAAAATGTGCAATGGGTAAATAAATGCAATGAATTGGCGCTCGATTATTTAAATACTCAACTTGATGATGGGGTTAGCTTTCAACGTCCTATAAGTAAAAGGCCATTTGGTATGGCGGCTGATTTTACGGCAAAAATGTTAATATCTAACCCTTCAAATTTTAATGCCGTTAGCATAGGACAAAGCTTTACGTATAGTACAAATAATTAAAAAGACACCAATTAAAAATACACCCATCTTAAATACCTGATGGCATTTTCTTTCAAGCCGCTTCTTCCCTCAGGGAAAAGCCCTCTTAAAGCAGAGGTAAAACAGTAACGCTGTGTATTTTGCGGGAAATGTCAGCATCATTTGGGTGGATAAGTGAACATTGGCCGTAACGCGCTATCCAGTGAAGGCGTTGGGTGTTAGGGCGGGGTGTCGTGTCGGCCTAAGCGCTATTTAGCAGGTCTCTGGCTGCGGCAATGCCGTGCGCACGTTGGTGATTGGTATGCTCGGCAAAGTCTCGCAATGCGGCTTCTCGGCCTGCGGCACGGGTAAATTTTCGTTCAAATTCGGTGGTTAGCTTTAGCCAGTTGGTGGGGGTTATCTGCAGGCGTTGGAGCAACTCGGGCAACGAGTCGGGGATGTGGCCCGGTTTGTCGTCACGAATGATGCGGCCAGTGTGTTCAATCAACTCCAAATAGTCATCAACGGCATACGCCAACCCTTGCGACATGTCGCTGTTGTCCGGAGCGGTGAATGGGGCTAGCTCGGGTGGCTGTTTGCCGGATATTGCTGCGCGAATACGCCGCTGAATGCTGGTGTGATTGGATTGCTCGGGTGTTTGCGCCATCTTAGCGCGAATGGGGTTGAGGTCGACGTAGGCCATACAAGATAACACTGCTGCTTCATCCAGTAGGGCTTGAGACTTGAAACGTCCTTCCCAGAACCGACCGGTACAGCCATCTTCTCGATTGGCTTCACGGGCGATAAACTCGTTGAGGCTACGCATAAACCAGCTCAAATCAAACAACCGTTGTCGGTACTGCTCGGCGGTTTTCAGCACGATGTCGATTTGTCCATCGCTGAGCTCTTTCCGTCGCTCTGTCGCCATGTAAGCCTGGGTGAGTAGCGTACCTTTGTGCAAGCTATGCCAGCGCTTCAACACTTGTTCAACGGTCCAACTCAACGCCAATTTACGATCGACCCGAAGTACCACATGGGTATGATTACTCATCACGGCAAAGGCACACAGTTCGATGGCGAATACGCTACTGAGTGCCAGCAACCGTTTATCTACCCAGCCGCGGCGATGCTCATAGCTTTTGCCGGTGAATGGGTCATCACCACACAAATAGCTGCGCCGAACACAGCGTGTAACGCAGTGATAGTAGGGGGTGTCCTGCAAACTGACTTGCGATCGCCGCGCGGTTGCCATGCTGTGCTCCAATCTGAATGTCCACAAAGCGTAGCTGGTTTGATAGGAGCTCACCTAAATCATGGGTGTCTAAATAAATGTTTGCCGGTGAATGGGTCATCACCACACAAATAGCTGCGCCGAACACAGCGTGTAACGCAGTGATAGTAGGGGGTGTCCTGCAAACTGACTTGCGATCGCCGCGCGGTTGCCATGCTGTGCTCCAATCTGAATGTCCACAAAGCGTAGCTGGTTTGATAGGAGCTCACCTAAATCATGGGTGTCTAAATAAATGGCTGGTCAAGCGTTTCATTGGCCGCGTAGCGCAACAGCGGCTGAACATGCGCCTATCCATGTTGAAAATTGCCAAGTCCACTCAAGGCTGGTTCGAGCCGGTGATGAAGTCACTGGCATCCAAATCTTTAAGTCAGCTACGGGCTGACTTGAGTTGGGCAATTGATTTCATTGCAACTAACTGCCACCGGGCCCAGCAGTCAAAAGCCAAGCAGGCCAACAGTTTTGAGGCCGTTTGGGAGCACCTAAATGCTTAAGGTGCAGGCTATGAATGCTTTATAGGAGCTCACCTAAATCATGGGTGTCTTAATAAATGCTTTCACCTAAATCATGGGTGTTTAAATAATTGCTTTCTTGACTCCTCAATAGTGCAAGGCAAACCCGAGATAGGGCCCATTCAGCGACTCGCTCCGAGTGCTCAGGGCCTTGTAACCCAGCTTTAAAGATCCATAGCTGGATTTAACAAGCAAGCTGATGTCGTAGCTTTGGATCCCACCGCCCCAGGCGGGACGGAATTCAAAGCCAAATCGCTCGGAGGTATGGATCAGCAGCGGCGTGGTAGCAAAAAAATGGGACTGATGCTGCTGGCCTTTGACCTGTTGCGATCCCATGCCCAAATCAAACTCGACATAAGGCCCAAGGGACATACGGTACAGGCCGTATAGTTGACGGATTTCGAGGGTGTCATCGGGCTCTGTTTCCCGAAAGCGTCTCTGGCTGTAGCCCATGGCCAGTGTCCCATAGCCTGCCTCAATGCGATGATCGCTAGAGTCGAGGTTGGAGGCGACCCGGGTACTGTCGAGATCCCAGCGGATAAAGGGGATCACCGCCTCGCCGGGACGGCGATAGTGCACAGAAGACTCGGTGGTATCGGTGTTGCTGATTCGCTGAAAACTATAATGCCCCCCGGTAATAAGCAATTCCGTGGCGATCTCGAAGACCAGTTCGGCCGCCAAACAGCTAAGAATTAGGCTTAGGCTGTCTTCGTCGCAGGAGGTTTTTGACGATCTGGAATCGTCAGGTTTTGACGGGCTATCGGATTGCTTGCCGATGCTTTTTTCGAAGTCACCTAGCTTACCGGCATGGCAAGGTAGTGAAGTGACAGCAAGCACCAGGGAAAAAAGCAGAGAATGGTGGAATTTGCGGGACATTGGCGGGTTTATTGACCTGATCAGTTTTGAACTAGGATTGAGCCGGCGTTTAGGTGATGGCTTAGCTATTGAAACGGTGTGTCGGCGAGCCTGCGCCACCGTCGGCTGCGGAGTGACACGAGATCGTATGCACCTCTTTGATTCCAAAGCTCATTACCCTAACGATCGAGCAAAAGCTGTTCAAGTGCTGAAAGTGTGTTTGTCTACTCTACTCACGGTTCTGGATCAAAGGGTTAGGTTCGTTTAGTCCGGGTTCAAGGGTTCAAGTCAGAGTGATTGAAGTCTCCAAAGCCTGCTTTGCGCTTAGGGGCGAAAGCGGCCTTGAACTTCCACCAAGTCCGGCGCTGAGTGTTGTTGGGGGAGGGACGACAGGGAGCTTGGCGGAGTCATCGTGAAGACGACGGGTCGGCTTCGCTTTTGAACGATGACGATCTCCAAGCGTGTCGGCCCGAGCACGACGTAAGCGAAGATTAAGCCGGGCGTAGGCACACGGAACTGACCAGCAACGCCGTTTTTGATCTTCCGTCGACTTCGAGGAGCGTAGCGACGAAGGGAGATAAAGGGGAGTGGGGAGGGGCGGAGCCCCTCTCCTTGCCGTCGCCAACGCGACTACGGGTTATGGTTCAGCGATGCAGGCCCACGGCGCAGCCGTCACCGCCCTAATAGCCAACACGCCGTAGGGCAGCGAGTCGGGGGGCTAACACGCGTCACCGGCCACCCGACACCGTGGTATGCGCTACTTAGAAGTAGTAACCGATATTAAGGTTGATCTGACGGCCCCAGCCGCTGCCGCTTTGGGGCAGGCCCAAGTGGTTATCGCCATCGCCGTTGGTCCACACCAGATTGTGGCCGTAGATATGATCCAGATAGAGGAAGAACTTCTCATAGGAGAGTGACGCGCCGGTGACGTTAAGGCGGGTGTCTTGGTGCGCTGGGTTGCCGCTGTCTGCGACGAGGTGGCTGTAGTCGTTGTAGAGCTTGAGTCGGCCGATGCGGGTGTCGAAGCTGCGAGCGATATTGGCGCTGTAGACTTGAGCGCGGTTGGTGATCTCAAAGGCGCTGTTGACCATGCCCATGCCGATGCGGCTGGCATCGAACGCGCCGCCTTCATCGAACTGGCGGTAGTCGTAGTGCAGCGCTTGCAGCTGCAGGTTCCAGTCCTGATAGCTGAGATCGGCGTGGGCTGCGATGGCGTAGCGATCGCCGTTTTCCCGGTATTCGGTGTTGTAGATCTGGCCCAGCTCGAGCGAGCTGCCGAGGATCGCCGACCACTCGCCTTGCTCCATAAAGTAGCTGTAACGCAGGTTGAGTTGGTTGGTTTCTTGGTTGTGGTAGGTTTGGCTGCCGATCTCGCCGGAGATGATGTCCGCCGTTAAGCCGCGGCCATTCTGGTATTCGGCGTTCTTAAACAGGCCCAGCTCCAGTCGGTGTTGATCTTTATGGTACAGCGCGGTCATGCCCGCATCGGGATCGGACTCAAACCCAACGTAGTAGTTGATGCTGTACCACCAGCTGTTGGAGGCGTTGTTGATATTGCCAAAGGGCTTATCGACGATCCCCGCCTGCAGCTGCCAGTCTGGGCTGAGGTTGTAGTAGATGTAGCCGTAGCGCAGGTAATCGTAGCCGTTCATAAAGCGGTAGCTGGCGTTGATCCCCCAGGTATCGTCGGCAAAGCGGTCGCTGATCTTCAACTCCAGCATGTTAAAGCTGAGCTCCCCAAGCGTATCCCGATGCTCGGCGTTGTATTGCTTAAAGTTGTAATTGGCGCGCAACGAGCCGCCCAATTCTGGGTTGAATTCGGTGGCCAGCAGGGGAAAAGTGCCGGTCAGTGCCAGCACAGCGGGAAGATAATGGAAGGTTTTCACAGCGTTATAGAGCCTTGCTTGAGGAAGGGGGCTCTAGGGTAACGGTTCCTGCGTGGTGGCAGGCTTTGGCGTAGGGAGGATGTGAGCTAGCTCCAAAATGTGACTCAGCGCACTCTCGACTCAAGGCTGTAGCATGACGGTGTGTTTGCATTGCCCCTGCGGGCCAGACAGGGTGAGGGTAACCGGGCGCTGGCGATCGAGCCGTTGTTGCGGCAGCGGCAGCACGGCGCTTTGTACCTTGAGGTGGGCGCTGGTTGGGCGATGAAATGCCCCCAAATGCCGCTGCGGTGTTTGCTCGGTTTGGCTGAGCAGTTGGCCATCCTGATGGACGCTGATGCGATCGATCCTCTGCCATCGACTGCGCAGGTGGCTGATCGTGAGCTGCCAGTGATCGGCGTGCGTTTGCAGCTCCAGTCGTTCACTTGTGACGAATTTGGGCAAGTATTTCGGCCCGTAGAAGGGGGTGGCAGCCTGCGCTAAGGTAGTGAGGCTTAGGGCCAGTACGACGCAGACTAAGGCCGCGGACTGCAGCATCAGGCGTGGAATGGGACGGGCGACGGCGGGCATGGGTGACCACTTCGTGTTAATGGGATGTTATCTTTACCCTAGGGGAACGGGAGCAATTGAGCAAGCGTGATAACTGAGCGCAATTCATTGATTTTGGTCGATATGGGCGATTGTGCTGCGCCGAAGGCGAGCCGCAGTACAGTGAGGAAAAATAAGAGGGCATGGCGATGACAACAGTGGCAAAAACGACGGTGTTTATTACGGGAGCGAGTCGCGGTATCGGCCGGGAGATCGCCTTGGCGTGCGCGCGCCAGGGCAATAATGTGGTGATCGCTGCTAAGTCCGACACGCCACATCCTAAGCTGGCGGGCACCATCCATAGCGTGGCTCAAGAGGTGGAGGACGCGGGAGGCCAGGCCTTAGCCATTAAGCTGGATGTGCGGGAAGAGGCGGCGGTGACGGCGGCGATGGCACATGCTGCGGCGCACTTTGGTGGCATCGATGTGCTGGTGAACAACGCCAGTGCCATTCAGCTGTCGTCGGTGCAGGACACGGAGATCAAGCGGTTCGATCTGATCCACAGTATCAATACCCGCGGCACCTTGGTGTGCAGCAAGGCGGCGATCCCCTATCTTAAGCAGTCGGCCAATGGCCATATCGTTACCCTGTCCCCGCCGATCAATCTGGCGCCGCATTGGCTCGGGCCCTATGCGCCCTATACCTTGACCAAATATGGCATGACCTTGCTGACGCTTGGGCTGGCACAGGAGCTCAAGGCGGATGGGGTGAGCTGCACCACGCTGTGGCCGCAAACCACCATCGCCACCGCCGCCATTGAATACGCGCTGGATCCTAAGCTGCTCAAGCGCTCGCGAACTCCGGCCATCATGGCGGATGCGGCGCTGGCGATCCTCACCACGGACGATCAAAGCCTGAGTGGCCAGTCTTTGGTGGATGAAGCCCTGTTAAGAGAGCGGGGCGTGACCGATTTTGAGCACTACAAAGTGGATCCCGAGTGCGAGCAGTTGTATCGGGATCTGTATCTGGACCGCTGATCCTCGAGTATTGCTGCGGGCGGCAAGTCGGTTTTTTTTTGGCCCAGATCCAAACAAACTGGTTAGTCCACTTTGCCGATGTGACGGGGTTTAAGACGTCGTTTAATGATCCTGTCGGTATTTACCGATATGGCTATGAAGAGAGATGGGCATCTTTCTTCATAACCAGGACTTGTCGTCGTGAACATTGGCTCTTTATTGTTGAGAATGCATAAAGAGATCATCGCCTGCCGGGGCAACCCGGTGGGCTTTTTTTTGTTTGTTGTGCGGCGTGAGGTTTCGCTGCCCGCCGCAGCGAGGCGGTTGCTGTATGCCGGTGCGGGCCGAGCCGGGCCCGGTGTCTTCAATGCCCGCGCCCTTGCGCCCAGAGCCTAGAACCGAGAAGCTAGAGGCGGGCAGGGCAAAGGAGTCGCCATGAACAAGCAGGAAACCGTGTCGATGGATTACATCGAGGTGTTGCTGGATCACGCTCGGCAACAAGGCTATGACGTGCCGGCGTTGTTGGCGGCCTGCGGTTTGTCGCAGCAGGCGTTGCTGGAGCAGCGTGCCCTGTCGGTGCGGGCGTTCGGTCGGCTCTATCAGCGGCTGATCGATCTGGCGCAGGACGAATCGTTTGGCATGCTGACCGGCGGTAAGATCCCCAACGGCATGTTTCGCATGATGTGCCACTGCATCGAGCACTGCGCCACCTTGGGTGAGGCGTTACGGCGCTGCAGCGATTTCTATGAGATCTGCAAGGGGCCCAGGATCAAACCTCAGATCCAGTTGCAGGGCGAGCTTGCCGTGTTGCACTTTGTCGCGCTCGATAGCCTGCCCGCGGATACGCTGACGCAGGTGGTGTCGACGGGATCGCCCACGGTGATCCGCACCTCGCTGTCTATCTGGCATCACTTTATGAGCTGGATGATCGGTCGGCGCCTGCCCTTGCTGCAGGCGGGGTTTACCTTTGCCGAGCAGCCCAATCCGCAGGATTACGAGCTGGTGTTTCAGTGCCCGCTGCGCTTCAACCAGAGCGAGAACCGGCTGACGTTTGAGCGCCATTGGCTGTCCCTGCCCCTAGTTCAGAGCGAGTCGGCCTGGCGTGGTTTTTTGAAGACGGCGCCCTATCAATTGCTGGTGATGGTCAATGGTGACAGCTCCATCTCGGCGCGGATCCGCGCCCTGTTTGGCCGGGATTTCAGCCGACCACTGCCCGGACTGGAGTGGGTCGCCGAGCAACTCGGCTTGTCGGTTCGCACCCTGCGCCGTCATCTGGCCGAAGAGGGCACCAGTTACTCCCAGTTAAAAAACGATTGCCGCTGCGAGGCGGCGCGGGATCACCTCAATTGTCCGGAATTGTCTATCCACGACGTGGCCAATCTGGTGGGCTTTGATGATCCCAGCCCCTTTATCCGCGCCTTTCGTCAGTGGACCGGCCAGACGCCGGGTGAGTACCGCGCCGACTTACTGGATGCGTGATGGCGCGTGTGTGAGCGCTTACTTTTATGGGTGTGCTCCGCGGTTTTGATCCCCCCGCTCTGCCCCTGCTGTAAACCTGAGTGGCCGATTATGTTTATTGCATTGGCCCATCTGGTCATTGGCAAAGTGTGTTGATGATCACAAAATGAGTTCATCTTTCCTGCGTCATGGATGCGCACTGTCTGCGCAGATCGCAACGCAACAGACAATCAGGTGGTAGCGATGAAAGTACTGGTCGCGGTAAAACGCGTAATTGATTACAACGTTCGAGTGCGGGTGAAGTCCGACAACACCGATGTGGATCTGGCCAACACCAAGATGGCCATCAACCCCTTCTGTGAGATCGCCGTGGAAGAGGCGGTGCGCCTCAAAGAGAAGGGCGTAGCGACGGAAGTGGTGGTGGTGTCCATCGGTGATAAGGCGTGTCAGGAGCAGTTGCGGACGTCATTGGCGTTGGGGGCCGACCGTGCCATCCAGGTTGAGGTGAATGGGGCGATGGATCCGCTCAGCATCGCCAAGCTGCTGAACAAGGTGGTGGAGAAGGAGCAGCCCGGCCTGATCCTGCTGGGTAAGCAGGCGATCGATTCAGACAACAACCAGACCGGCCAGATGCTGGCGGCGTTGGCCGGTCTGCCTCAGGCCACCTTTGCCTCGGAAGTGGTGATCGACGGCGACAAGGCTACGGTAACCCGTGAGATCGATGGGGGCCTGCAGACTCTGGAGCTGAGCCTACCCGCCGTAGTGACCACTGACTTACGTTTGAATGAGCCGCGCTATGCTTCTCTGCCGAACATCATGAAGGCCAAGCGTAAGCCGCTGGAGGTGATCAGCGCTGAGGATCTGGGCGTGAGCGTAACCGCCAAGCTGAAGACGTTGCGGGTCGATAACCCACCAAGCCGCAGTGCCGGCATCAAGGTGGACAGCGTAGAGCAGCTGATCGACAAGCTGAAGAACGAAGCCAAGGTGCTGTAAGCCCGCTGGGAATACGGATCGGAACGCGGCGCGAGATGCGGCGCACAGCAAAAGGATTGAGTTATGACCACATTGGTTATTGCAGAGCACGACAACACCGAATTGAAGCCGGTGACGTTAAATACCCTGGCCGCGGCGGCGGCGATCGGCAACGAGATCACCGTGTTGGTGGCGGGCAGCAATTGTCAGGCGGTGGCAGCGCAAGCCGCCCAAGCCGCGGGCGTGGCCAAGGTGCTGGTGGCGGAAGATGGAGCTTATGAGCACCAACTGGCGGAGAACGTGTCCGCCTTGGTGACCGAGCTGGGCGGTGGCTACAGCCACATCCTGTTCCCGGCGACCGGCAACGGCAAGAACATCGCGCCGCGGGTCGCGGCGGGGCTGGATGTGAATCAGATCTCTGAGATCATCAGCGTCGAGAGCGCCGACACCTTTACCCGGCCTATCTACGCGGGCAACGCCATTGCCACGGTGCAGTCGGAGGACGCCATCAAGGTGATCACCGTGCGGGCGACCGGCTTTGATGCGGTCGCGGCAGAGGGGGGAAGCGGTGCGGTCGACAGCATCGGCTCGGCCCATGATATCGGCAGCAGCCGCCATGTTGAAGATAAGTTGGCGGTGTCGGATCGCCCCGAGCTGACCGCCGCGTCGGTGGTGATCTCCGGTGGTCGCGGCATGGGCAACGGCGAGAACTTTGCCCTGCTCGATGGCATCGCCGACAAGCTGGGGGCCGCGGTTGGCGCCTCCCGTGCGGCGGTGGACGCGGGCTTTGTGCCCAATGACATGCAGGTGGGTCAGACCGGTAAGATCGTGGCGCCCAATCTGTACATCGCCGTGGGGATCTCCGGTGCGATCCAGCATCTGGCCGGGATGAAAGATTCCAAGGTGATCGTGGCGATCAACAAAGATGAGGACGCCCCGATCTTCCAAGTGGCGGATTACGGCCTGGTGGCGGATCTGTTCGAGACCTTGCCTCAGCTTGAAGCGGCGCTCTGATCGCGCCGGCACGAGTACGACGCTCCCTGTCCTTCTCCTTCCCAAACGTCAAACAGGGAGTATAAAACGGCCTCTTCGGAGGCCGTTTTTTCGTTTCATTTTCAAACTTGCCGTTCAGTCCTGCCCGAGCGCGTCGAGATAGGCCAGGGCAGCCTGTTGGGCGGCGCCATTGATACAGACAGGATCGCTGCGCAGCGACTGATAGAGCTCAGCAGCGCAGCGGGTTGCGCGTACCAGTGATTGTGCGTCGCACAGTGCAACTGTGCCTTGCAGTTTCATGGCAAACTCCGGCACCTGCTGCTCCAGTTTGCGCACTCCGCAGGGCTCAAAGCCAGCATCTTGCTGCGCCAGCGGGCCCAGAACCTGGCCGCGCAGGAAACCAAGACAATCCAACGCTTCGAAGTACTCACCGCGGCCTATCTTAGTGGCGGCGTAGTGGACCCAGATCCAGAAGCGATCCTCTATCCACTGCGCCTCGGCGCGAGGGTAGCGGCCTTCGCCCTGAGCCAGCGCCTGGGCTAGGCGCTCGTCCCGGGCCCACAAAATGCAGGGCTCATCGACCCGCACCGCCGCGTCCTGGACCTGGACAAACTTCAGATCCACATGCAACGGGGCCGCTCCCGCATCCAGGTAAAGGCCGATCACGAGACGGGGTTCGCCGACGTGCTCACCGGTAAAGTGGGCGAGCAGTTGCTCATCTGGGGCCAATTTTGCGGCTATCTGGCTGCGATCGCGCATTACCGAATCGAAATGTTCAGGTTCAACGGCGATCACCAGATCCAGATCGCTGAAGGGATCCAGAGTGTTGTTGGCATAGGAGCCGGAGGCGGCCACACCGACCAGGCGAGGATCCGACTGGAGTTGTGGCAGGGCTCGCTCGATAAACTGGCGATGGCGGTTGGGTAGGGTGCTGGGATAAAACATAGGCTGTTCCAAGTCAGTGTCGCCCATGGGGGCGTCTGCTGGCGTTCCAGACAGCATTCCAGTTTTGCACAGGGCTTGGCGGCCAACAAGTGGCGCCCTGAGGGGGCGTGCGTTAAGTCACGTCACCAATCATCGAGCTCAGGACTCGGTTTCGAAACCGGCCGCTAACATTGCTATTAAATCGTCCATGCGCTGCTCGGGTGAGAGCGGCTTATCCATTAAGCCCTGTTGCCAAGGGTAGGGGGCGTCATGCAATTGGGTCAGGCCGATAAACAGGGCGCTGTGAGCCATCTGCAACCGGTACTCCACCTGGTTCTTTGCCAGATGAGGCAGGATCTTATACATCTGATCGAGCAGGTGAACCCCCAAGGTGCCCATCTGCTGCGCAGCGATCTGGCTGTACACAGGATTGCGCTCCTGATGCAGTTGCACCAGCACTTGGACAAAGCGGTTTCCGGCTTTGCCCCCCTCAATGGATAACTCGGCCAAGGGCCGGCCTAACACCTCGAGTACATCGCCAATGGCGAGCTTGGGATTGTCGATCAGTAAGCTTTGCACCAATTGCTGTCGGCGCCGCGTCAGTGCCGGGAAGCGCCGCTCCAACAAGGCCTTGATCAAGCCATCGCGACCACCAAAGTGATAGTGGATCACCCCTTGGCTGATCCCGCAGGCCTTGTTGATCTCCCGCAGAGACACCCGGGCGACGCCTTCCCGGGCAAACAGCACTTCGGCTTTGTCCAGAATGTCACTTTGGGTGAGTCTGCCGTGCTGACGTACTTTCTTGGTTTCAACTGTCATGAGTCTAAGGCTATCACGCAAGTAGGCTGATTTGTTCTGTTTTTATTGTTCGTCCGGATAAAAACATGGGTGAGTATGGTTGACACCGATTGAGTGATTCTCTAAGTTCTATTTAACCACTTGGTGAAATTTAATTTAAGTGTCGGTTCCAATGTCGCGTTCGAACCGAGAGATGAGCAGGGAGTTGCAATGAATTGGGAACTGATGGTCACGGCCATTGTCGTGTTAACTTTTGTCGTGGGCTTGGCGCTGGAGCGCTTTGTGCTGTACCGCAAAGATTGGCAGTGGCAGGGCAAAGATTACTGGAAAACTCTGGGCGGCTTTTTGGGCCAGGCCATCTCAGGCCGTTTATTGGGGGTCTCCTTCGGTCTGATGTTTGCTTGGCTGTTTCCGGGGATGGCCGGCGGCTTGTCAGGTATGCATGTGGCCGTGGCATTCTGTTTGATCTGGGCGGTGGAGGAGCTTTGCTTCTACTGGCTGCATCGCTGGAGTCATGAAAAGAAGTGGCTGTGGAAGCTGCACCGTGCCCATCACAGCTCGGATAAAATGGGCTTTCTGATACTGTTTCGTTACAACTTCTTCTGGCCCTTCCTGCGCCCACAGACCTGGATTGGCGCGTTTGCCGCTTACTTCGGTTTGATGAGCGCCTACTGGCCGTTCGTGATCATGACCTTCATTATCGGCGTCTATACCCATCTGCCCTATCGCTGGGATCTGAAGCTGCTTGAGTACCGCTGGATCCGACCTTTTTGGTGGGTGTTTGAACGCGTCGTCGTGACGCCGGATACGCACCACGCCCACCATGGTATGGGCCGCCACGGTCGCCTCACCGGCAACTACACCACCTCACTGTTTCTGTGGGACGTGATTTTCAAAACCGCCTACATTCCCCGCACCCACCAGAAGCGATTTGGTCTGCCGGTGAAAAACCTCGATACCGGGGAAGAGGTGTTGTGGCCGTTGATCCGCAAAACCTAGCGAAACGCTTTGTTTGGCCTGAGCACCTCAGGCCAGCACGGCCTTGACCGCCCAACCCGGTCAAACGCCGTTTTGTTCTTCAGTTCGGCTTGGCTCCGGGGATCCTCCGGGGTCTTTTTTGCGTTTGCGCGTTACTGTGCTTCCCTGGCCCGTCTCGGTGGTGTGATCCGCTATTGGGACGGTTTGCCCGGTTGGATCTGCTCCGCTTATAGTTCTGCTCCTTATAAGGAGAACAAGAATGAAAAAGAACGCAGTATTTTCATTGTTTTGTGCAAGTTTGGTCAGCACTACCGGCTGTGCCTCTGTGGCCGACGTCGCCGGCGGCGTCCCCTTTACCACCACGGTAAAGGAGCAGGTGGCGTTTTTTGACAATATTCGCGCGCACTGCGGTAAGGCGTATGAGGGGATCGTCGTTTCCGGTGCCAAAGACGGGGATGGTTTCAGCGAAAACCGCCTGGTGATGCATGTGCGACAGTGCGCTGAGGATCAGATCCACATTCCGTTTCATGTCGGCGATAACGCTTCGCGCACTTGGATCTTGACCCAAACCGGCGCCGGCATTCTGCTTAAGCATGACCATCGCCATGAAGACGGCTCCAACGACGAGTCCACCATGTATGGGGGTCATACGCCGGATCGGGGCTATGCGACCTATCAGCGCTTCCCGGCCGATGATTACTCCAAAGATCTGTTCACCAAGCTGGGCTTCCCTCAGTCCAACGGCAACACCTGGCATATGCAGATCTACCCGGAGAAGTTTGTCTATCACTTGACCCGGGATGGTCGTGATTTCAAGGTGGATTTTGATCTGACCAAACCGGTCACGCCACCGCCGGCCCCTTGGGGTTACCAAGACTGAGTCGCACAACAACAAAGCCCCGCCAATGCGGGGCTTTGTCGTCGAGAGTGAGTCGAGGAGGCGTGATCAGACGGCGTTGAAGTTGTCGGCCTTAAACACCTGTTGGGTCTTTTCATCGCCGGTCAACTCGGCCACATCGGTGTAGAACTGATCGTACCATTTGCGCAGCTGATAGACCGGACCGTCACCGTCACACAGGATGGGGTTGTCGATCCGCACCTTGTTGTCCCAGATCTCCACATCTTCGTAGAAGGCTTCACGGGCCAGCTGCACGTAGGCGGCGGCGATCTCGCGGTTTTCTGCTTCGCTCAGGCCGGGCACCTTCTGCACCAGTACGCCATAGCGCAGTTGGAAGCTGTCTTGATCGATCGGCACGTGGCAGTTGAGCAGGATGGAGTGGATGGGTTGGCCATCCATCTCACCGGTCATCTGGGTGATCTGATAAGAGGGACCGTAGTAGGTGGCTTCGGTGCGGATCTCGCCCTGCTCGGCCAGACGCTCGCTCTTGCCTTCCATGATCTGGGTGGCGATGTGGCCTTCGAAGATGTTGCTGAAGGATCGGATCGGCGCGCCGTGCACTGGGCCGAAGTGCGCCTTGTCAGCGACGTTGTCGACCAGCTCGCGACAGTTGATCCCAATTTCCAACTCGGCGATCTCCCACTCGGCCCAGCTATCGTCAAACACTTGCTCGATGCGCGGGATCGCTTGCTCTGGGATGGGCGGGTTGTTTTCGACGTCGTGCCAGACAAACAGCAGCTTGTTCTCTTCGCAGATGGGCCAGGATTTGATCTTGGCGCGGGGCGGAATGCGCTTGGCGTAGGGGATGTCATCGCACTTGCCGTCGGCGTCCCAGCGCCAGTCGTGGAACGGGCAGCGAATGGAGTTGCCTTCGATGCAGCCTTTGCTTAAGTCGCCGCCCATGTGCGGGCAGTAGCCATCGAGGATCCGCAACTGACCATCCTCACCCTGATAGCACACCAGCTTGGTGTCAAAGATCTCGAGGGTGTGGGCTTGTCCGTCTTTGTACTTGTCGGCCAGGCCCAGGCAGTGCCAGCCGCGGGCGAAACGCTCTGGAATGGGTTGGGCTTCGATACGATGGGTTGCGCTCATGCTCATGCTCCGTTTGCTGATCTGTCCCTGGGGGTGCTAGGGCGTTTTATGTGTCCCATTTTTGGCGCCCGGCCAGATAGCGGCATCGTCCTAATAGACGATGGGGGTGAGCGTTTGCCCTGACTTTGGTCTGAGTTTGTTGTAGATCAAAGGTTAGGGCGCGCTCCTCGTCAGGACGCCCGGCACGACGGTCACGTCGAGCCGGGCCACATCGCGCTGGGGCAGGCCGACGTGGCCGAGGGGCGCTTAGCCCAGTGTCGCGACGCTACGCAAGATCAGCCGTACCAGCATGGTTTGGCGGGTGACGCCGGTCTTGGAGAAGATCGAGCGCAGATGGGCCCTGGCGGTATTGCGACTGATGGAGAGCTCCTCCGAGGCTTCATCTAGGGTGAGACCGTTGGCCAGCAACATCGCCAGATGCGACTCGGCCGGGGTGAAGTCAAACAGGGCCTTGACCACCTCCTGCGGCGCGCGGGATTTGCGGTCGGGATCGGACACAAACAGCACCACGGCGGGTTGCTGCTTGCCTTCGTTCCAGTCGGCGCTGGGGATGGAGCGCACCACAATGCCCAGATCCGAGGCGCCGGAGGCGCGCTGAATGCGCAGCGCCTCGACCACGCCGGGTCGATGGTGGTGCAGCGCTTCGGTGGCGTGTTTGATCATCTGACGGAAGGTCAGCGTATCGCGGCTGCTGCCCACCTGTAGGGTGCCGTTGACCAGCTTAAGCCCATCCTTGTCCGCCAATAACTCCTGCGCCACCTGATTGGTCTGCAGCACCTTGCCCTTCTCATCGAGGATGATGGTGCCGACGGCGAGTTGATCAACCGCACCGGCGTACAGCTTACGCTCGGTCTCGATGCGGTTGAGCTGCATGTGGATCTTCACCGCCCGCTCGATATGGGGAATGAACATCTTCAGCAGGGCTTTATCGTCGGCGGCAAATGGCGCGCCATCCTGGCCCCGACTGATCCGCAGGCTGCAGGTGGCCCCATCCGGGGTGATGATGTCGGTGCCGACGATGTGGTACACATCCAAGGGCGCCAGATAGAGCCGAAAGAACTCGGAGCTTTCCCGCTCATGCTCGGGGATGAATTCATCGAGGGTGACCACGTGGCCACTGGGCACGCCGACAAAGGGATCGAGCGCGTAGAAGTGTTTGTTGTAGGACGCCATCGCATCCTGAGTGGGACGGCCGGTACTGAGGATCAGGCCATCGAGCTCATGGCTGGGCGGGCGCAGGATAAAGGTGGCAAATTTGGCTCCCATGGTATCTTGCAGTTGTCGCAGGAATTGCTTCCACGGAATGTCGTCTTCGAGGCCTTGATAGAGGGTGCCGATTAATCCGCTGAAGCTATCGATACCGATCGGGGCTTGGCTGGTAATCATCATTATAGTTATCCACCACTGTTCCGGATTGTGGTCATCTTCCTTGTTATCGGGCCTAGGATATACGGCTTGTTCAAACTTGTGCAATATTGCAACAACTTCGATTTGGGCTTGGTTTAGCTTAGGTTCAAGGTTGCATGCACTTGCGTAAGGTTAAGCGATTAATAGGCCTACAACTGGTGGGGTAATTGCCTTTAACTGCTTGGACTTGCGAGTGGCTTTGGCGACTTTTGAGTCGTCTTATCGGACGATGCTTTTTCTTCGCCTCGGGGCCAAATTGTTGATTAATATTGGGCAACTTTGGGTCATGCGATGGAACTGAACAGTGCCGTAGAGATGATCGCGGCGATCCGCCGGGGTGAGATGGTGGTGTTGCTGGACGAGGCCCAGCCGGGCAGCGAAGGCGCCCTGCTGATGGCGGCGGAAAAGGCCAATGCCGAGAGCATCAACTTTATGGCCCATCAGGCCCGCGGCTTGATCTGTCTGGCGCTGGATGAAGCGCGCTGTGCCCAGTTGAAACTGCCGCTGATGGCGGCGGGCCGCTCGCCCAACCGGCTCAATTTTACCGTCTCCATCGAAGCCGCCGAGGGCGTGACCACCGGCATCTCCGCCGGCGATCGCGCCCGCACCATCGAGGCGGCGATGGCCGAGGGGGCTGGCCCGGCAGATCTGGTGCAGCCGGGGCATATCTTTCCGGTGATGGCCCAGCCCGGTGGCGTGATGAGCTGCTCGGCGGCGCCGGAGGCGGCGTGCGATCTGACCCGGCTGGCGGGCCTGAAAGAGGGCGGCGTGGTGGTCTCCATCCTCAATGATGAGGGGGAGGTGGCCCAGGGCGAGGCGCTGCTGGCGTTTGCGCGTCAGCACGGATTGGCCGTTGGCTGCATTGCCGATCTGATCCACCACCGCTTGCTGCACGAAGGCACCATCCGGCGCGATGCGCAGTACGTGCTGCCCACCAAATACGGCGAGTTTGAGGTGGTGGCCTATGAGGATAAGTACAAAGGCGTACTGCATCTGGCGTTGATCAAGGGCGAGATAGAGCCGGACCAACCTGTGTTAGTGCGGGTGCAGTCGGCCCAACTGGTGCGTGACTTACTGGGCGCCCATTCCGACAGCGGCCCGGAGCAATGGGACGTGGGCCGGGCCTTGCAGGCGATCGCCGAGGCGGGCAGTGGCGTGCTGGTGCTGCTGGCGGCGCAGGAGAGCCCCAAGGCCGTGCTGGGTCAACTGGCGCGTTATGCCCAGCCTTCGGCGCCGCTACCGACGCCGCCCAATTTTAAACACCGCACCCTGGGCGTGGGCGCACAGATCCTGCGGGATCTGAAGGTGCGCCGCTTGCGCTTGCTCAATGATCCGGTCAGCTTCACGGCGATCTCCGGGTATGACATGGAAGTGGAAGAATTTGTCGCCTTTGGCGCCTTAGCATTAGAAGGAACTGCATCATGAATCAGGCAAAAGCCGCGGCCAATGTGTTTGCACCGGTCCAGCTTGCAGGGGCGAGCCTGCGCAATCGAGTGATCAAGACCGCGACCTTTGAGGGTATGACGCCCAAAGGGATCCCGAGCGATGCGCTGATCGAACACCACCGCGGGATCGCCGCCGGGGGCGCGGCGCTGACCACCGTGGCTTATTGCGGCGTATCGCCGGACGGGCTGACGTTTGAAGATCAGATGTGGATGCACGAAGGCATTTTCGATCGGCTCAAGCAGTTGGCGGATGCGGTGCATGCCGAGGGCGGTAAGATCTCCGGCCAGCTGTCCCACTGCGGCTTCTTCTCGCGCAATAAGCCGAAGAACATCCCCCGCCCCCGCGGACCCAGCGTGACCTTCAATCACTATGGCGCCTTCTCCGGACTGCCGATCGGTGGCGCCATGTCCCATGCCGACATTGAGAAGACCCTGGGTGAATACCATGACGCCGCGGCGCTGCTCAAGCGGGCCGGTTTCGATGCGGTGGAGATCCACATGGGTCACGGCTATCTGCTCAGTCAGTTCATCAGCCCCTACTCCAATAAACGCACGGACGAATATGGCGGCAGCCTGGAAAACCGCATGCGCTTGCCGCTGCAGGTGTTGGCCTCGGTGCGCAAAGCGGTGGGCGAAGATTTCCCCATCCTGTCCAAGCTCAATCTGGCCGACGGCTTCCGTGGCGGCATTAAGATCGAGGACTCGATCCAGTGCGCCAAGCTGCTGGAAACGGCCGGGATCAACGCCATTGTCATGAGCGGTGGCTTCACCGCCCGCACTCCGATGTACCTGTTCCGTGGCGGCAGTCCGCTTAAGCAGATGATCCAGACCGAAAAGAACCCGGTGATGGCCTTTATGATGAAGATCGGCGGGCCCAAGCTGTTCCGCCCCTCCAAGTTTGAAGAGCTCTATTTTCTCGACAAGGCCAAGCAGATGCGCGAAGCGGTGTCGGTACCGTTGGTCTATCTGGGCGGGGTGTCCAGCCGCGACAGCATGGTGCGGGCGATGGACGAGGGCTTTGATTTTGTCGCCATGGGCCGGGCGTTGATCCGCGATCCAGAGATGATCAACAAGGCCTCTGCCGACGGCGCCAGCTACCCCAATCAGTGCGATCACTGCAACCTGTGCGTGCCGTCGATGGCGTTGCCCGGCGGGGTGCGCTGCGTGTCGCTCAAGGGCGGGTTTTAAGTCACCTCCAGTGTCAGCACAGGGAGCGGGCGCCATATGGGCGCCCGCTTTTTTTTGTCGCTCGCCAATCCCGTTTTGGCAGCGCCTTTCGCTCAGTTAGACGTTCCGCTATTCCCTGCCGCGCTAGTCCCTTTAGACGATTATTTTTTCCCTTTGGAGAACGACGATGGGGGTATGGATATTGCCGCTCGATTTCATAAAACGTCGGCCACAGATTGGGATAGATCAATGAATTTTATGGCGGAGTTTCCCACTGATGGGATCGCTCTGGTGCTTGGCGGCAGTGGCGGCACCGGCTCGGTGATCGCCCAGCGACTGGCCCACGGTGGCAGCAAGGTGGCACTGACCTACAACAGCAATGCGGTCCGGGCCGATGAGGTGGTGACCGCGATCAGCGGCGCCGGGGGCTGCGCCGAGGCGCATCAACTTGCGATGGCTGACGGCGAGCGCATCGCCGCGCTGCTGGCGGATCTGACCGAACGCCACGGCCGCATTCACAGCATCGTGTTTGCCACCGGTTTCGACATTCCCCAGGAGTACATCGGCGACACCTCACCGGCGCTGTTTGAGCGGGTGATCGCCTCGGACTTGCACGGTTTCTACCGAACCATTCACGCCGCGCTGCCCCATCTGCGCGAGTCTGGGGGCAGCATCGTCCACGTTAGCTCGGCGGGCCTGTTTCGTTACCCGCCCAAAGACATGCTCTCGGTGGCGCCCAAGGCGGCGATCGAATCGCTGATCCAGGGGATCGCCAAGGAGGAGGGGCGCTTCGGCATTCGCGCCAACTCGGTGGCGATCGGGGTGATCGAAACCGGCATTTTCCTGCGCCTGAAAGAGGCCCATTTTGATGAAGCGTGGCAGCAGGCGGTCAAAGCCAGCCTGTGCCTGCCGCGCTTTGGCCAGCCCGAAGAGGTGGCGGAAGCTGTTGCCTTTCTGGCGTCCCCACGCAGTGCCTATACCACAGGCCAGATCATCGTCGTCGATGGCGGCTACCACGTATAAGGATCGAAGGACTTGAACATGAAGGATCAAACCCAGCAACAGCAGCAATGGGATCACAGTGTCGATGTGGTAGTGGTGGGCTCCGGCGCCGGTGCCATGACGGCGGCGCTGCGGGCCAACGATCTGGGCCAGGAGGTTCTGGTGCTGGAGAAGAGCGATCAGTACGGTGGCACCTCGGCGGTGTCCGGCGGCGGCATTTGGGTGCCCAATAACCATCGCATTACGGCGTTGGGGGGACAGGACAGCGACGCCGCGGCGATCGAATACATCAAAACCGTGATGCGTGAGGAGGGGCAGGATGAGGCCATCAATGAGGATGGCCGGATCGAAGCCTATGTCGCCAACGCCACCCGCATGGTGGATTACCTGCGCCATGATGCCGACGTCCATTTTGAGGCGCAATCGGAATACACGGATTACTACCCAGAATTGAAAGGCGGCATGCCGGGCTATCGCTCGATGGATCCTAAGCCGTTTAACGCCGCCAAGCTCGGCGCGGAATTCCACAACCTGCGCGAGCCCTCGCCGGGCACCCTGATGATGGGCCGCATGTCGCTAGGGATGAAAGAGGCGCGCATTCTGATGTGCCGCGGCAAAGGCTGGCTTAAGGTGACGCTGCAGATCCTTTGGCGCTACTACAAAGATCTGCGCTGGCGTGGCAAGTCCAAACGCGATCGCTACCTGTGTCTGGGCAACGCCCTGGTGGGTGCGCTGCGCCATGCAATGGCGCAGAAAGGCATTCCGCTTTGGTTGGGTAGCCCGATGACCGAGCTGGTGAAACAGGACGGCAAGGTGATCGGCGTGGTGATCCAGCAAAACGGTCAAAGCCAGCGGATCCAGGCACGTCACGGCGTGGTGCTGGCCGCTGGCGGTTTTGAGCGCAACCAGAAGATGCGCGAGCAGTACCTGCCGCAGCCGACCCAAGCTCAGTGGAGCGCCACTCCGTTGCACAACACCGGGGATGCCATCGTCGCCGGTCAACAGCAGGGCGCGGCCACGGCGCTGATGGAGCACAGCTGGTGGGCACCGACGGTGCATGTGCCCGGCGAAGAGAAGCAACGGGCGGTGTTTGTCGAGCGTAACCTGCCCGGCTGTATCTTGGTCAACAGTGCCGGTAAGCGCTTCGTCAACGAAGGTGCGCCCTATAACGACATCGGCTATGCCATGTACAAGTCGCATAAGGCCGGCAACGGCGGCGTGCCCTGCTACATGGTGTTTGATGCCACCTTCCGCCAAAAATACCCGGCGGGACCACTCATTCCCGGCTACGCCAAGCCCGACAGTGCGCTGTCCAAGCGCCATCGCAGCTGCTTCGAAAAAGCCGACACGCTGGAAGCGCTGGCTGCCATGATCGACATCGAGCCGGCGGCACTGACGCAAACGGTGAGTCAGTTCAATCAACACGCCAAAGTCGGTAAAGATCCGGAGTTTGGCAAAGGCGAATCCCTGTTTGATCGCTACTACGGCGATCCCAATGTGCAGCCCAATCCCTGTGTGGCACCGTTGGACAAGGGGCCGTTTTATGCCATGCGGATCGACGCCGGCGATATCGGCACCAAAGGCGGATTGCAGACCGACGTGGACGCGCGGGTACTGGACGAGTCCGGTGCGGCCATCGAGGGGCTGTATGCCATCGGCAACACCGCCGCTTCGGTAATGGGGCCCACCTATCCGGGCGCGGGCTCCACCATCGGCCCGGCCATGACCTTCGGTTATCTGGCGGCCAATCACATTCAAGCCCGCCAGGCCGAGTGCGGCGCCAAGGGCATTTCTGAGACAGCGGAGGCGGTCGCATGAGTCAGTCAAACTATGCAGAAAACAGGGCAGCAAAAGTCGCCCTCGTGACCGGCGCGAGCCGGGGCGTAGGTAAGGGGATCGCCATTGCGCTGGGCGAGGCGGGTTACACCGTCTACGTCACCGGCCGCAGCCAGCAGGAGGGCGATGCGCCGCTGCCGGGCACGGTGTTTGCCACCGCCGAAGCGATCGATCAGGCCGGACAAGAGAGCGGCGGACGCGGCATTGCCGTGGTGTGTGACCACGCCGACGACGGCCAGGTCGAAGCTCTGTTTGGCCAAATTCAACGGGACAGCGGTCGGCTCGATGTGTTGGTCAACAACGCCATTGCCCTGCCGGATGAGCTGGTCCAGCCAGGTCCGTTTTTCCAAAAGAGCCTGAAGATGCTCGACATTCTCAATGTCGGCATGCGCTCCAGCTACGTCTCCAGCTACTACGGCGCCAAGATCATGAGCGAGCAGGGCTCGGGGTTGATCGTCAACACCTCCTCCTTTGGTGGTCGTTGCTACATGCACGGCCCAGCCTATGGCGCGGGCAAGGCGGCGGTGGACAAGTTTGCCGCCGACATGGCGGTGGATCTCAAGCCCTTTAACGTCAGCTGCATCTCCTTGTGGCTGGGGCTGGTGGCGACCGAGCGAACCCAGCGGGTGTTCGAAGCCGAGCCGGACAAGTACGCGGATCTGGCGGCGGCAGCGGAATCGCCCCAGTTTGGTGGCCGGGTGATCGCCGCGCTGGCCGAGCAGGCCGATCTGCTCGAGCGCAGCGGTCAGGTGTGGGTTGCCGCCGAGCTGGCCCAAGAGCTGGGCGTGACCGATGTGGGCGGCATCCAGCCACCGTCGCATCGTCCTATGTTGGGCGGACCGGCCCAGGCCAATCCGGCCATTATCGAATAGCTCAGGTTGCGTTCGCGAGGCGTGTCAGTCCGTCAGGATCCGCGTCTTGGATCAGAGCACAACGAAAGCCATCAGGGAGGCCAAATGAACGGACATTATCGCGAGCTAGTTGTGGGGCTTGGCGTGATCGCGCTGGGCGGTTGCAGTGAGCTGTCCAAGCCGGGCCCGGGGCCGGTCGATGCCGAGCCCCCGGCTTTGATGATCCAAGCCGGCGTGGACTTCACTCATTGCCATAACACCCCCGGCGAATGCCGCCGTGACCTATTTTGGGGAGAGATCCAATGATCCATATCCACCCCTTCAAGCTGGCGGCCGTGCTGGCGGCCAGCGCGGCATTAACCGGTTGCCTCGGGGATAAATCGGTGCGAGTGACAACGCAGCTGACGCCGTTGCCGACCTATCAGGCGCAGATCACCCGCACCGCCGGCGGTTTTCCCCACATCGAAGCGCCGGATTTTGCCAGCCTGGGGTTTGGCACCGGCTATGCGGCGGCGCAGGATAATGTCTGCCACCTGGCGAAAAACTTCCTGAAATATCAGGGCCAGTTGTCGCAATATTTTGGCCCTCAGGATAACAATCTGGGCACGGATCTGGTGCAGCAGTTGATCATCCAAAGTGGCCGCTATGACACCCAAGTCTCGCTGGAGATGGCGGCGCTGTTCGACGGCTACGCCGCCGGTTACAACCGCTATCTGATCGACACGCCAGAGGCGAAATGGCCGGACAAGCGCTGCGCCGGCGCGGAGTGGGTGCAGCCGATCAGTGCTGAGCTGGTTAAGCGCATTCACTTGACGCCGTTTTTCCTGCCCAATTTCCGCGATCTGCTGATCAGCGCGCAACCGCCCTCGACGCCGACCGCGCGCAGTGACGCTTTGGCGTTGGACAGCATGTTTGCCGCGGTGGATGAGATCACCAGCCTGGAGGATAAGGGCTCCAACGGCGTGGCCATCGGCCGTGAGGGCAGCGTCAGTGGTGGCGGGGTGCTGTTTGCCAATCCGCACATGAACTGGGACGAGTCCTGGCGCTTTTATCCGATGCATCAAACCATTCCCGGGGTGATGAACGTGTTGGGCGCCAACGCGATCGATCGCGCCAGCGTGGGGTTTGGCACCAATGAGCATGTGGCCTGGACCAACACGGTGTCGACCGCCACCCGCTTTAGCTTCTATCAGCTGGCGCTTAAGCCCGGCGATCCCTTCAGCTATGTGGTGGATGGGCAGGCCAAGCCGATGACGGAAATTCCGGTGAGCGTGCAGGTGAGACAGCCGGACGGCACACTGGCCGCGCACCATCATGTGTTCCATGAAACCGAGTTTGGCTATCTGATCGGCCAGTTCCCCTGGAACGAGCAGATCGCCTTCGCCATCCGCATCGCCGACGAGGGCGCCCGCGGCATGCAGGGCGGCACACTGGATTACTACAAGGCCAGGAGCGTGCGCGACGTGCAGGCCGCGCAGGAGAAGTATCAGTTTACCCCGGTTAACTTGATCGCCGCCGATAAGCACGGCGAAGTGCTGTACGCCGATGTGGGCCCGGTGGCCAACCTGACCGACGAGCAGCTCAAAACCTGCAGTGCCTTCTACGGCAAGGCGCTGGATGGCAGCCGCAGTGCTTGTCACTGGGGTAACGCCGAGGACGCCAGTGCGCCGGGCCTGCTGGGGCCAAGCGAACAGCCTCACGCGCTGCGCAGCGATTTCGTCACTAACTCCAACGACAGCTACTGGTTGCCTAACCCCAAACAGCCGCTGGATGGCTTCCGTCAGAGTTTGGGCACCCAGGGGACCGAGCGCAGCCTGCGTACCCGCTCCGGTTTGTTGATGATCCAGAATCATCTGGCGGCGGGTGAGAAGTTTGATCTCACCAGCCTGAAGGCGCTGATGCTGTCCAACCAGAACACGGCGGGGCAGCTGCTGCGGGATGATTTAGTCACCTTGTGCCGGGCCAATGACACCGTCTCTGTGGCGGGCGAGGCCGTGTCGCTTGGCGCCGCCTGTGACGCGCTGGCCGGTTGGGACTTGCACGACAACCTCGACAGTCGCGGCGCCCATCTGTTCCGGGAATTTATCGCTGAGGCGCTCAAGGACGCCAAGCTTAAGCACAAGCACCGTTGGTTGCCGCCGCAGTTTAACTACGCGGTGCCGTTTGACGCCAATGACATCCTCAACACGCCACGGGGCCTGGACACCCAGGACAACCCCAAGGTGCTTGAGGCGCTGGCCAAAGCGGTGAAGCGCTTGAATGCCGATGGCATTGCGCTGGACGCACGTTTGGGCGATCTGCAGTTTGCCAGCAAGGATGGGGTTAAGATCCCGATGCACGGCGGGCCGGAGAACGTCGGCGTGTTTAACAAGGCGGAGGCCAGCTATCAGGGCAGCGCCGGTTATCCCGACATCGATGGGTCCAGCTACAGCTGGCTGATGGTGACCGAGTTTACCCCGCGCGGGGTCAAGGCCCAGGGCGTGTTGGCGTACTCTATCTCCACCAACCCGGACTCGCCGCACTATCGGGATATGACCGACAAGTTTGCCCGCAAGGAGTTTGCGGTATTGCCGTTCACGCCAGAGCAGGTAAAAGCGGCGGCGCAGAGCGTGCTGGTGATCAAGCAGGGCGCGGCAGACTGTCGCGGCAATGGCTGGCAGCGTTTCGCCGAGCCGAGCTTTAGTGATGAAGCTCAGTGCCGGGCGCATTTTGCGGCGCAGCGTCAGGCCCGCTTGACCGACTACGTCCGACTGTAATAGCTCCCACATTAGGGTCGATCCAGCCTGGCATTGAACAGGCGGTCGGCCCTCTTTTTCTGTGATGGTTTTAGGAGGAGCGGATGAGCACCCGCGTCCAGATCGATTTCCCCGACACCCCGCTGTTTACGACTGAGTTCCTTATTGGCTCGAATCAGGTGAATCGCGGCGATCATGTCGGTAATAACCACTTTGTTGAGCTGTGCGGTGAGATCGCACTGCGCTATTTTCACCAGCGCGGCTTGCAGGGGTTTGATGTGTTGGGCCAGCAGTTGATCAACGGCGAACTGTCGCTCAAGTTGCTGGGCGAAGGGCGCTGCTTCGATACTTTGAACGGCGAGTTCGCGGTGGCCAATTTTCACCGCTATGGCTGTGATTTTCTGTATCGGATCCGCCGGGGCGAACAGGTGATCGCCCTGGGCCGTTTCGCCATGCTCACCTTCGATTACCAGCAGGGCAAACTGGTCGAGGCCAGCGACGGCTTTGCGGCATTTTTTGTTGAGGCCGAGTCATTGAACTAGGGAGTGGGTATGAGTGAACTGACAGGGAAAGTGGCGCTGATCACCGGCGCAGGGCAAGGCGTGGGACAGGGGATCGCCCTGGCGTTGGCCGAGCGGGGGGTTAAGATCGCGGTCACGGGACGGACCTTGAGCAAGCTGGAAAAAACCTGCGAGCTGATCGCCGCGCGTGGCGGCGAAGCGCTGCCACTGGTGTGCGACGTCAAAGCGGCGGATGCGTTAGCGCACTGCGTGGCGCAGGTGGTGGAGCGTTTCGGCGGCATTCAGATCTTGGTCAATAACGCCCAGGAGGTGTGTCTGGGCAGTTTGGAGCAATTGAGCGATGAGACATTGGAGGCGGGCTGGCAGTCCGGCCCCATGGCCACCTTTCGGTTGATGAAACTGTGCTATCCCCACCTCAAAGGGGATGGCTGCATCGTCAATCTGGCCAGTTCGGCGGCCAAACGCTGGGATATGGCCGGCTATGGCGGTTACGCAGCGGTGAAAGAGGCGATCCGCTCGCTGTCCCGGGCCGCGGCCTGCGAGTGGGGCCAGGAGGGGATCCGCACCAATGTGATCTTGCCGCATGCCGAGTCGCCGGGCCTAGCTTGGTGGATGAAGAAAAACCCGGAGGAAGCGCAAGCCTTCCTGGATGGGATCCCGCAGCGCCGAGTGGGCCAATGCGAGCAGGACATCGGCCGTTTTGTCGTCCAGCTGTGCAGTGATGGCTCTCGTTACGTCAATGGCCAGAGCATTGGCTTGGATGGCGGCCAGGCTCTGCTAGGGTAAAGGGCGGCCCTCATTTTGGGGTAACCGGACCGAGGAGTGCCAAGCGATGGCGGGGATCACAGAGCTGGACGTACTGCTGCGCTCGATGCGGCCGCAGCTGATGGACGGCGAGTTTGTGTTTTGCACGGTGGCGGGGCCTTTGAGCCAGTACGTGACGCTGGCGCCGCTGGCCAGTTTTCAAGAGCCCGAGGGGCTGACGTTGATCTTGCCTAAAGCGCGCGCCCAAGCCGCAGGCATTGCGTTTGAGGGCAGCTATCGGCAGATCACCCTGCTGGTGCACTCCAGTTTGGAAGCGGTGGGGCTGACTGCGGCCTTCTCCGCCTGTCTGAACCAAGCGGGGATCAGCGCCAACGTGGTGGCCGGTTACTACCACGACCATATCTTTGTGCAGAGTGCCGTGGCCGAGCGGGCCTTGGCGGCGTTGCAGCAATTGAGCGGCTAGCATCGCCTCTGCAGGGACAGCTCCCCTTGTCCCTGCATTGAAGTGGCTATGGACGGCTTCAGTATTCCCGGTCGTATCCTGAGTCGAGCCTCGGCTCGCCCTCGATGTCGCGGGCGGGGACGCTGATATGGCCGTGATTGTCCTGGCGTTCGATCAGTACCGTGTGGTTGTGGGTATCGATGGCGACGACGGTGGCGATCCCGTGGTGGCACTCGATCACCATGCCGGGTTTGATCTGCGTGATCTGCATAACGCTTCCCCTCTACTGCTGTGACGTTGAGCCCTATCCTTACGATCTTAGCGCGGGATCGGATCAAGCGCCTTGGCGATTTGAGGCGTAGATAAGGGGCAAGTTCCGTTAGAATGGGGGCCGTTTTGATCCTCGGGAGTCACCATGCACAGCCAGATCCAGCTGATCCTCGACTTTATGGTCGAGATCGAAAAACTCAAAGACGTTCACCGCAAGACCCGTCCGGTCGGCCTCAAGCGCTACGAGAACTCCGCCGAGCACAGCTGGCATGTGTGTTTGAGTGCGTTGATGCTGAAGGATTTTGCCGCCGAGCCGGTTAACATCGATCGGGTGATCCGCATGCTGCTGATCCACGATCTGGGCGAGATCGACGCCGGTGACACCATCATCTACGCCAGCGAAACGCCGGAGAATAAGTTGGCGGAAGAGAATGGGGTCAAAAGGATCCTGAGCCTGCTGCCGGAGTCCGTGGCCGAGGGCTACCTGGAGCTGTGGCGCGAGTTTGAGGACGGCGCAACGGCCGATGCTCAGTTTGCCAAGGCGATCGATCGGGTGCCGCCGCTGCTGCACAATTTGCACGATGACGGCCACAGCTGGCGCAATCACGATGTCACCAAGGAGATGGTGCTTAACGTCAACCGCCGGGTTGGCAAGGGCATTCCGGCGCTGTGGCAGGTGTTGGAGGGCAAGTTGGATCAGGCCGAAGCCGATGGCTTGCTACGCTCTGAAAAAGACAGCCGCAGCGCATGAGTGAGTTGTACGGTAAACACGCCAAAGCCTACGCCGAGGCGGTGAAAGACAACGACCGGCTTTTATAAAGTACTGGGCCGAGTATGAGCGGCCCACCACGCTGGCGATGCTGGACAAGGCGCTGGGGGATCTGACCGGTTTTCGGGTGCTGGACTTGGGCTGCGGCTCCGGTGAGTACGTGGCCGAGTTACTGGCGCGCGGTGCCGAGGTGACGGCGATCGACGTTTCCGAGCCCATGGTGGAACTGGTACAGCAGCGTTTTGGCGCTCGTGACGATCTGCACTGCTATGGCCAGGATATCAGCTTGGGTCTGCCACAGGAGCGCGACGATCATTACGATCTGGTGCTGAGCTCTTTGATGGTGCACTACATCGCCGATCAGCACGCGCTGTTTGCCGAGTGTGCCCGGGGGCTCAAACCCGGTGCTCGACTGCTGTTCTCCACCCATAGCCCGGTGGCGGACGCCGAACTCTCGCCCAGCGGCAACTACTATGCTCGTGAGGCGATCTGTGACACTTGGCATACGGTCGGAGAACCGGTGGAGGTGGTGTTCTATCGCCGCAGCTTAAGCGAGCAGATCGGCGCGTTGACCGACAATGGCTTTGTGATCACCGCATTGGAGGAGGGGACGGCTACGGAGCGGCTGCGCCAGCGCAATGCTGAGGTCTATAAGCGGTTGACCACTCAGCCAAACTTTCTTTTTGTGATGGCACGGTCACGCAGCTAGTGCCATGGGCGTTGCAAACTGACTGACCACTTATGTAGAGCAAGGAAAATGGTATGCAACCTGCACCCATTAAAGATCCGATCACCTTTGAGGATTTCGACAAGCTGGATATCCGGGTTGGCACCATTGTCAGCGTGACGGAAGTGGCCAAGTCCGATAAGTTGATGAAGCTGATGGTGGATTTTGGCGATCATCAACGTTCGATCCTGGCGGGGATCAAGCAGGAGCGGGACGATCCCACCGAGATCGCGGGCAAGCAGGCGCTGTTTGTGGTCAATCTGCCGGAGCGTAAGATGGCCGGTGAGCTGTCTCAGGGCATGCTGTTTGATATCGGCTATGCCGACAAGCTGACCCCTTGCCTGGCGATGCCGGAAGTGGCCCTGCCCAATGGCAGTCGAGCAGGCTAGCGAGAGGCTAAGGGCGCTCCTTATCCGGTTGTTGGCAGGGGCAATGCTTGGCTTTGGGAGACACCATAGGCCGAGCTAAACGGAGTGTTTACATGGATGTTTTGGGAGCCGGGCGATGGACTGTTCTGACTTTTGCCCTGATGCTGGCTGTGCCCGCCCTGGCGCAGCCCGTGGCGTGTGTCTATTGGGAGCGGGGTGGAGCGGACATTCAAGCCGAACACTGTGGGGCGCTGGAACCGTCCGGATTGCTCCGACTTGAACCGGATCTTCTGGCGCGGATCCGCTGGAATGACTCGGGCATGGCGTGCATGCTGGCCACCTCAGAGTTTGCTCGCGGCTGGTATGATATCAATCAAAATGGTCTGGGTCGCCGCAGTGCTTTTCTCACGGACAACGGCTGTCGCCCATTTAAGCACGGCGTGGATGCCACCGAAGTGGACGGTCATGTGGTGCTTTTTAACCCGATGATGGATGTGGTCAAGGCCACCAATTACCGTTGGTTTGGGTACTTCTTTGATGGTCATGCCAAGGTGTGTCGTGGCGAGTTGTCCCGGGAGCGGGACAACTCGCCACGGTGAGCATTGGCTCTATTCCGGTGGCGCTTGCGGCTATATCAACAGCCAACTCGAAGAGGTGGTGCCGCTGCAGCACCTCTTTGAGGACACGCCCAAGCCGAGGTTGCCCTAGCCCAAACAAAAAAACGCTCTCCACAGAGATGGAGAGCGTTTTTTGTTGATGAAGCCGGGTTTAAAACAGCTTGTCGGCTTCGATCAGCACGCTTTGGTAGCTGGGCTCTGCTTTGCCCATCGGCAAGATATTGAGCTCGACTTTGACCTCGTCGCTGCCGTAACCGACTTCCAGCAGGGAGTATGGTTGGATCTCTTTCTCAAACAGGCCGGCGGAGGCGGAGTAGATCAGCTGGGTATCCCGATCGGCCTGGTAGTTGACCGAGGAGGTGATGGGGGAGTACCAGTCGTAGCCGCGCTCCTTGCCGAATTGCCACTGCTGTGAAACCGTCATATTGGCTTCGTCGATCTTGTATTCCACCGCCCGACTGTACTTCTCTTTCTTAAACATCGGCTGACGCATATTGCGGGCGTCGCCGTTGTCGAACGTCATCAGAGTGCCTTTCTCTTTCGCCAGCCAAGCGGTGTGCTGCATGTAGCTGTATTCGAAGTCCGGACCACAGTGACCAGTGGCGCAGCGCAGCTTGTTGCCGTTGCTATCCAGTGGGGTCAGTACCTTGTCGGCCAGATCGCCGCGCCAGCCCTTGGCAGGGGCGAGGATCCACTTCACCTCCTTATCGCGGCCGATCTTCACAATGCCCTGATGGCGGACCGACAGGACGATGCTGTCGTCGGTCGGATCGTGATCGACCGAGTTGACGTGGGCCCAGTTGCGGCCGGTGCCGACGCCGGGGATATCGCCAAACGGCGCGTCCGGCTCGATGATCACCGCTTCACCGGCATGCTCCAGATCCAGATTCAGGCAGATGGCGCCGCGATCCGCGCCTTTGAGCAGATCGTCGCGCAGTGGATCCAGAATGGTGTTGAGATCCCACGCCTCCACCAGCTTGCCGTGGACATCGACCTCGATGATGTGATCGCGCACTGTGGTGACCCGTTCGCCGTCTGGACGCAGGTAGTTTTTGCGCGCCACCCGCATCAGCATATGGCCGTTGTCCATCTCGCGGATCTCGTGAGAGAAATCGGCAAAGCCGCGAGGTAGGGCGCGATCAAACACAATATTGCCGAGCAGATCCATGCGGTAGTAGCGCTGACCCTGACCGAAGATCACATCGCCGTTGTCCAGCTGTTTGACCCCCATCAAGGCGCCGGTCTTGCTGGGATCGGTGGGATCCCAAACCGCCTGATGCGGCAGATACCAGCGTACCTCGCCTTGGGTGTCGGTAATGAAGTTGACTGGAGCCCAGCTCCACTGCAGTGCGCCGCCGTTGCCCCACTGCAGATCGATGGGCTTGGTGTTCTCTTTGACCAGATGATTGACCCAGTAGAGCCGATCTTTGAACTGAGGTTCCACGTGCACCGGCTGCACTTCCGGATAGTTACGCACCTTGCCGTCGATTGATGGGCCGAACACCGGCTGGGTCAGGATCTGGTAGCGGTCACTGCGCGGCTCACCAGCGAGTTGATAGTGGACGGTGACTTGGTTGAGGTGATCCGGGTAGAGGCCAAACACAGGAATGCCATCGTAGTGCAACACCGAGTTGTCCTGCACTGGGTAGTCGATTGCCACGCCACCCTCCCCTTTGCCCGCCACATGAATGCGGACATCGCTGACGTTGTGGGCGCCGTTAAGCTCGATCAGCGCAGTCAGGGGCGCACGGCCGCTGGGATCAACATTGACCAGTCCCAGCCCCCCTTGCGGGTTGCCATCCCAGCCAGCTTGGGTGGCAAAACTGGCACTGATCAGCAGGGATAAACCCAGCAGTTTGAACGATTTCATCTGCATTCCTTTTCGATTGGTTATCTACACCCAACAGCTATTTTGGTGCTTAATAGTGGGAAAGTTTCCGAAAATGGATTGCGGTTTCTGCTTTTGCGATCCACTCATCGCTCTGAGCCTGCGTAAGAGAGAAAGCTTCGTAAGGGAGGGAGAAAATTGGGAGTTGGACGCGTTGCTGCAGTTGCGCCTGCTGTTAAAGTCGGCGCGGTGCGATCTGGGTCATAAAGGCGATAGGGCGACATTGCTGAGTGGGCAATAGGCGGTAGGCTGGTGTGCTCTTCTCCTTGATTGAGTCCCCATGAGCACGCCAACCTTAGTCTACGATATCCGCAACAGCCGCTACCTTAATATCACCGGTCGCTGCACCTTGCAGTGCCAGTTCTGCCCCAAGCAAAACGGCAGCACCCAGGTGCATGATTACCAGTTGGCGCTGGACCGTCAGCCTAAGCCTGCGGAGCTCTTCCGTTTATTGGGCAAGGTGCAGGATTTCGATGAATACGTGTTTTGTGGTTACGGCGAGCCGACCCTGAATCTGGATACCCTGCTAACCGTGGCCAAGGACATCAAGGCGCGCGGCGGCCGGGTGCGGCTCAATACCGACGGGCTGGGCAATCTGTTCCACCGCCGCAATATTTTGCCGGAGCTGGCGGCCTGCGTCGATGCGCTCTCCATTTCGCTCAATGCCCAGGATGAAGCCACCTACCTGAAACACTGTGCACCAAAGTTGAAGGGTTCGTATGCCGCGGTGCGCGAATTTATCGAGTTGGCGCCGAAGTACATCGACAGTGTCGAAGTGTCCGCCATCGACGGACTTGAAGGCGTGGACATCGATGCTTGTCAGGCCATCGTCGAAGCGTGCGGCGCCCGCTTTAAGCGTCGCGAGTTGGATGTGGTGGGTTAAGGGGCCAGATCTCGATCCTCGACTTTACCCCTAGCAGCGAGATACTGACCTTTACTCTGGCCTTCGGGGTCTCATGCCAATGCCGCCAGCAATCGTTGATGCAGCTCACGGACAATGGGCGTGAGCTGATGGCGGCCGGGGCTGATCAGATACAGCGGGGCCGGCTCACCCCAGCGCTCGGGGCTTAACGTCACCAAGCGCCCGGCTTGGACGTCATCGGCGATCTCCAGTTCGGATTTATAGGCGATCCCCGCGCCTTCGCAGGCCCATTGGCGCACCACATCGCCGTCATCGGCGTAGCGCACTGTGTTGATCTTGATGCTGTGGCGTTTGCCGCCCTCCTCAATGCGCCAGCGATCATAGTGACTGTTTGCCAACATATAGCTTAAGCAGCGGTGCTGCTTGAGCGCGTCCAGGCTGTCCGGCTCGCCATATTCATCGACATAGCTGGGCGCCGCGCACAGGACCCGGCGGTTGTGGCGGTTGACGGCCTGGGCGATCAGATCCGAATCCTCCGGATCGCCGTAGCGCAGCGCCACGTCCACCGGCTGGGCATAGAGATCCGCCAGCCGGTCGCTGATCTGCAGCTTAAGCGTCATCTGTGGGTGGGTTCGGTGCAGTGCGGCTAACACGGGTTGCAGCTGGTGCCGGCCCAGCCCGGAGGACGCGGACAGTTGCAACACGCCGCGAAATTGGGCTTGTTCGCCCTGCAGGCCGCGCATGCCTTGCTCCAGCAGGGCCACGGCCTGCTGAGCGTGCTGCAAAAACGCTTCACCCTGCTGGGTCAGGCGCAGCTGGCGGGTGGAGCGGATCAGCAGGGGTGTGCCCAGCTCGGTTTCGAGCCGTTTCAGCGCGGCACTGGCTACGGCGGGGGAGATCCCCAACTGACGAGCCGCGGCGGAGAGGCTGCCATGCTGGGCGGTATGGAGGAAGATCTTCAGATCCTGCAGGGCTTTCATTTTCAATATCTCGTTGAAAGAGTTGCTTTGGCTTGAGGGTTTTTCAAAATAATAACGCAATTAGAATGGGTGTATCGAAACAGATCAACGGACTTGGGTGTCCGACAGGAGATCAGCATGAAAGCATTGGGTTTGACACAGGCCGGCGGCGTCGAGCAGTTAAGCGAACTTGACCTGCCATGTCCGCAGGCCAGCGGGACCGATATCCTGGTGGCGGTGAAGGCCATCTCGGTCAATCCGGTCGACACCAAGGTGCGTCAGCGTCCGGTTCCGGCTGGCGCTGAGCCGGTGGTACTGGGTTGGGACGCCGCCGGTGTGGTGGCCGAAGTGGGCGACGAGGTGACCGAATTTCAGGTTGGGGACGCCGTCTGGTACGCCGGCGACTTGACCCGTCCGGGCAGCAACGCCGAATTCCAATTGGTGGACTCGGCGCTGGTAGGGCGCAAGCCTAAGTCGCTCCGTTTTGCCGAAGCGGCAGCGCTGCCGCTGACCGCCATCACCGCTTGGGAGCTGTTGTTTGATCGACTGCAGCTGGACAAGGCGGATGCCTATGCGCCGCGCACTGTGCTGGTGATCGGCGCGGCGGGCGGCGTTGGCTCGGTGTTGTTGCAGTTGGCCAAGCGCCTGACCAACGTCACCCTGATCGCCACTGCATCCCGTGACGAGACCCAGCAGTGGGTGCGTGAGTTGGGGGCGGATCGGGTGATCAACCATCACCAGTCCTTGTCCGAGCAGCTGGCGGCGGCGGGCATTGCTCAGGTGGATGATGTGATCAGCCTGACCCACACCGATCAGCACCTCGAAGAGATCGTGAAGGTGATCGCGCCGCAGGGCCGATTGGCACTGATCGACGATCCGCAATCCTTTGATGTGCTGGCGCTCAAGCGCAAGAGCATCTCGTTGCATTGGGAGTTTATGTACACCCGCTCGATGTTCGATACCGAGGATAAACGTCAGCAGCAAGTGCTGCTCAATCGGGTTGCGGAGATGGTGGACGCGGGGTTGGTGAAGACCACGCTGGATCAGCACTTTGGCGCCATTAACCTGGAAAATTTGCGCCGTGCTCACGCACTGCTGGAGAGTGGCAAGGCCAAGGGCAAGATCGTACTGGAAGGCTTTGCGTAAATCGGCGGGCTATCCCTCTGACAAGAAAAACGCCCCGCAGCAGACGCTGCGGGGCGTTTTTTGTTTAGCAGACTTAGAACACTAGGTGAGCAACACCAACGATGATGGGCAGGGTCACCAGGGTCCGCAGGATGAACACGGCGATCAGCTCGAAGATGTTCAGCGGGATCTTGGAACTTAAGATCACCGAGCCGGTTTCGGACATGAAGATCAACTGGGTCACGGACAGCGCGGCGATGATGAACCGGGTCATGTCGGATTCCAGGCCGGTGACCAGGATGGATGGCACGAACATGTCGGTGAAGCCCACCATCACCGCCTGCGCCGCTTCACCGGCTTGTGGCACGGCCAACAACTCAAGTACCGGCACAAATGGCGCACCCAACCAGGCAAACAGCGGGGTGGCTTCGGCGATCACCAGACCGATGGTGCCGACGGCCATGACCACAGGCAGTACGCCAATGACCATATCCAGTGCGGTGTGCAGACCTTGCTTGGCCACACTGCCCAGGCTCTTCACCTGAGAGGCCCGTTGCAGTGCCAGTTGGTAGCCGTAACGGGTGGCGGACATGCCTTCTGGCACCAGCTCATCTTCCCGGTTTGGTGCGGTGCCATCGATGTAGACGTCTTTCTTGTACGACAGCGGCGGCAGGTACTGGATCAGCGCAGCGGCGACGAAACCAGACAGGCAGATGGCGGCGTAGAAGGGCACGAAGTAGTTCTGCAGGCCCACTTGCGTCAATACCACCAGGGAGAAGGAGATCCCGACAATGGAGAACATGGTGGCGACCACGGCGGCTTCCCGCTCGGTGTACTTCTTCTCTTCGTACTGCTTGGAGGTCAAGATCACGCCGACGGTACCGTCACCTAACCAGGAGGATAGGCAATCGATCGCCGCCCGGCCAGGCAGACGGAACACGGGCCGCATGATCTTGCTCATCAGGGTGCCCAGCAGCTCCAGCAAACCGAAGTTGAGCAGCAGCGGCAGCAGCAGGCCGGCGAAGAAGAAGGTGACGAACAGGGATGGCAGCAGGTCATTCAATACCAGGCCGCCGGTGTCGCCGGACCAGATGATCTCCGGACCGACTTCGTTGAGGGCCAGCAGGGTGAACAAGCCACCGAGGATCCGTACCACCAGCCATGGGGTGGATACCACAAACAGGCGGGTCAATAGCGCCGACTGGGTGAAGAGCTTGGGCTTGGCCAGGCTGGCCACGGTGCTCAGCAGGGCGGTCACGCAGATCACGCCGGTCACCAGCGGCAAGATGGCATCACCCAGCACACTCTTCAGGCCGGAGGCCATCAGTGCCAGTGGAAAGGTGAAGTCGCCATCAACGGTCAGTGGCGCCAAGAAGAAGATCAGCCCCAACAGGGACGGTAGGGCAAACATCAGGATGTTGCGGGTGCTGTGCACCGACTTGTCCTGGGTCTGTTCGGTGTTTTTCGCTAGGGCTTGTTCTGTCATCGTACTGCTCTCTCGATGAATATGTATTCTTAAAATATGCATATCAATGCTTTGTTGGGGGGATAATAACAGCCAAGGCAGGGTGCGCAAGTATTATTTGTCTACTTATGCAATTTATGTGATGTTTTATGCATTCGTTGCTGCACCATTTTCGCTGGTGATGACGATGAAGCGGCAAGGGCAGAGGCGGGGGGGGGGGGCGCGTGGGGCCGTGTGCGCGATGTTGCGCAGCGGGGCCATGACTCGGCCCCGGAGCGGTCAGGGGTTATTGGGCCAGGACAAAATCCAGCGCACCGATGATGGCGGCGATCTGCGCGGCATTGCACTGCGCAGGGTTGGCGTTGGGGCTGTCCGGGTAGACCTCTGTGGTGGTGACGTAGGGGGCGTCGGTCATGCCGCCACACAGGAACAGGGTTTTCTTGTCGTAATGGATCACGCCCTCTTGTTGCACGGCGGCGCCGATGATCTCGCCTTTTTCATCCGGCGGAGCGATGTGGGTAACGGCACTGACCGCTTCGATGATCGCCTGTTGAAACGCCGGCTGGCTGCGGCCGGTGTCGTCTACGGTATAGAAACCGTCGGGAATATGTTCGCTGGCCAGATCGAACGGCTTACCGTCGCGTGCCATCAGCGCTGGGCGAAATTCATCGCGGTCCGAATCCGTGGTTTCATGCAGATCCAGGTGCACCAGCCAGTCAACGCTCTGCGCGGCCACCAAGGCCATGGCCGCCGCGGCTTCCTCGGATGGGCTGTCCGGCATAAAGGAGCGGTTGGGATCGACGCAATTGGGGTTCCAGCGGTTGATGGTTTCATAGCCCCAAGGGCTGATACAGGGCAGCACCAGCAAGTCGACGTGATCGGCGTAGCGCTCGGCAAGGGTGTCCACAAACGCCAAGGCGCCCTGTACCCCACTGGTTTCATAGCCGTGTACGCCACCGGTGATCAGAACCTTGGGTTTGCCCTGCTGCCAATCGTGACTGCGCAGGGCAAACAGCGGGTAACGCTCGGCATCGATCGGCAGCGCGCCGTACTTGATGCGCTCGAAGCGCTCCCCCAACTCCTCCACTTTCGCCAGCACCTCATCGGCGTAGCTGCGCTTGAGCTGGGTTTGTGCCAACCACTGGAGCTTGTGCTGGAGGGTCCAAGGTTGGCCTTCCGTGCCGACGGGGTAGGGAGTTGAGCTCATGCAGCGTTCCTTTGTTGTTCTCTGGGGAGGTAAGTTCTTGGCAGCTTAGGTTACGTGGATGGAGGGGGATGTGGCAATGCTGCAGTGTGAGCCCTGGCGCGATCACATCCGGTCTGTGTACCCTCAGCTTGGCCGCTGGGCAAAGGGGATCAGAGAATTAAAGACAGGGCTATGGTGGCCATAGTTACACCGACAGCGCACTCCAGTACCTTCCATGCTCTTGGGCGCTGAAACAGCGGTGCCAAGTGCCGTGCGCCATACCCGAGTGCGAAGAAAAAGACCAAGGAGGCAGAGATCGCGCCTGTCGCAAACATCATTTGGTTGGGATGATGCTGGGTTGAAATTGAGCCCAGCAGCACCACTGTGTCGAGGTAAACGTGGGGATTGAGCCAGGTGAATGCCAGGCACATCACGACCGTTTTGAGCTTGGAGTCATTCGATGGTGTCTGGGTGGTTAAAGCGTGATCCACCGTCAGCGCTGACTTGAAGCTCAAGCACGCGTAGATCGCCAAAAAGAGCGCGCCGCCGTAGCGGGCTGCAACCTCTATCTGCGGAAATTGATTGACGATGGCGCCGAACCCGGCCACACCAAAGCCGATCAACAGTGCGTCAGAAAGGGCGCAGACGACGCAGACAACAAACACATGTTGTTTGCGAATGCCCTGTTTGAGGACAAAGGCATTTTGGGAGCCGATCGCTAGGATCAGTGACAGACCTAAGGTGAAACCAGCGAGATAAGTTGACATAAATGATGCACTGCTTTGTATCGATGGAGCGTGGGGGGCGAAATGGGCAGCCAACTGGGGCTTTGCGCTTATCAGAGCGAGCAAGGTAACAAACCAATAGTTGGCAATCAATTGGAGGCAGGGACCGCGTTGGCGTGGACGCGCACAAGTGAAAGGGTAGACCTGGTCTCAGCCGCGCAAGGGCGATACGTGGGCAGCCGTAGCCGATAGCTTAGCCGCAACACTTACCGGAAAGCCGTGCCTTCTGATTAGTGTTGCATAAGCCAATGGGCGCCGAGATGAACGCCCATTAGCCGCTGTGTCTTAGTCTTCTGCAGGGTAGTTAGCCGGCATCATCATCTCCAGCAGAGGCAATGCCCCCCAAGCTGGGTACGCCTTTTTCATCGCTTTGATGCCTTGCTCCGGGCTATCGGTATCAGCAACAACACGCTCGACCGTATCGAAGTATTGGGTGGTGGTGGCAAAGAAGGCGTCGCCATTCATGGGGGTGCCGTGGCCACCGATCATGTACTCATAGCCTTGTTCATGCAGGCGCTTGAGGGTTTGTGCCCGAGGACCGGCTGGCGGCATCGGGATGTGCACGTCGGCGTAGGCCAAGTGATGGTGCAGCAACACCTTTTGTTGCGGGAACTCGATGAAGGTGACCGGCCCGGTCATGTCCATAAAGGGGGTGCCGAATACCATCTCGACGCCATCAATGGTGATGCTGCCGGGCTTTTGCACATGCTGCGGCGTGACGGTGGCCTGATAAGGAATGGCATCCCCACCATATTGCTGTCGGTTGCTGTTGAGTGCACTTTCGCCGTTGATCTCAATGCTGGCGCGCACATTGCTGGCGGCGTACACAGGCACGCCATCAAACATTTCCAATCCCAACCAGTGATGATCGTGATCGTGTGAGATGTAGATGCGATTGAGCGGTTTGTCGAGGCTGGCGATCAGGCGCAGCAGCTCTTGATTATTGATCGCCGTTGCCATCACATCCTGCAGGATCAATTGATTGGGGGTTTCAATGACGACCGCGGCAGAGGCTCCCATCGCATTTGGGGTGGTGTAGGTATGGAATACGACATCCCCTTTGGCGTGGCGATAATAGTCGCCGTGCTCGGCGTCAAATGCTTGGGCGCCGAAGGTGAGGCTGCTTAAGGCGATGGCGGTTGTGGTCAAGCGCGTGATCCGTCCCATGATGTTGCTCCTTGTTCAGTGTCAGATGTTGTGGCCTGCGTCGCCATCTGCAGGTGCGTCGCCCGGCTGAGCCAGGTTCGTGGTTGGGCCTGCAGATCTCGAGGGTTTCCACTGGGCGAGATCGCATTGGCACCACGGATGGCTATGATGGCGTTGGGAATATTTAGCGCGCATCGTCGCACTCTCACAATGGAGAAAGGCGGATAGTGACTATTAAAAAATCCGATTTTGGCGCCTTAAGCTTGCAGGATCTGGCGTTGATGGAAGCGGTCATGCAGAGCGGCTCGGTGTCGCAAGCGGCGAGCGCGCTGGGGATCAGTCAGTCCTCGGCCAGTTATGGCCTGGAAAAGCTGCGTAAAAGCTTTAATGATCCGATCTTTACCCGAAGTGGTGGCCAGATGATCGCCAGCGCACTGGCCAAGGAGGTGCTGAGTACGTGGTGCCCGGCACATCGACAGATCCGGCGGATCGCGCAGGGGGCGATGTTTGAGCCAGCGCACAGTGATCGCCACTTCGTTCTGGCGGGCAGTCATGCGGGTCTGGCGGAATGCATCGAGCCGGTGCTGCCGGAGTTGCTGCGGCGGGCACCAAACTGTGTGTTTCAGATCCAGCGGCACAACCATCGGGCCTTGGAGGCCAGCCTTCATAATGGGGTGGATCTGATCATCGAGGTCGACCATCTTGTGCCGGACAGTCAGCATGTCCACGTTCGGCCGATGTCGCTGGCGGGGGCTGACTACGTTACCTTCTTTGACCCGGCGGTGCGTTCGGCGCCGCAGAGTCTGGAGGACTTTTTTGACGCTTCGCACGCTATTGTACAGATGGGGCCCAACCCGACGACCCTGGTGGATGAGATGTTGCTTCATTCGATCCGGCAGCGACGGATCCGGCTGATCGCACCAGACTTTGCTGCGCTAGCACGCCTGATGAAGGGGACGGCGTTGATCACCACACTGCCGCGTTTTATGGCACATCACCTGTTTCGGGATTTTGCTTACGTCGACGCGCCGCTGCCCATGCCCCAATTGGGTATGTCGTTATTGTGGAGTGTGAACCTGCACAATGATCCCGCCCATGCTTGGCTACGTGAGCAATTGAGCCGGGCGATGGCTAGGGAGTCGTAAGTCAGAGGGTGCAGGTTGGATGCGAGGGGCGAACAGGGGCAGCGGTCGGGAGAGGCCTCGCGCTGTGCGGACCCCTCTGCGCGTTTACGGCTTAGCCGGTGCCGGCTTTGCGAGCCGGTGTGGCGGTTGCATCTAGGCTTGATCCGGACACGGACTGGTCGCGATGTGCGCGCCGGCGACCTTGATGTGCCGCTGCTTGACTGTTGGGCGTCTCGACCAGGCCGAGCATGCTGATCTGATCCCGCCCGGCGCCCTTGGCGACATACAGTTGGGTATCGGCATCGCGCAATAACATGGATAGCGTTGGCTCCGGCGGGCTGAGCGTTACGCCAATACTGATGGTGACGGGGATAGGGCCGGTATGGGTGGTGATCGGTGTGGCGCGGATCACCTCGCACAATTGCCGTGCTCTGGCGGCAACCGTTGCTGGCTTATCCGAGTACATAAACAGGCAAAACTCTTCGCCACCTATGCGAAACAGGGCGCTGTCCGGCTCCTGCTGGGTAAGGCGTCGACTCAATGTTTTCAGCACCGTATCCCCCGCCTCGTGACCAAAGCTGTCGTTGACCTGCTTAAACCAGTCGATGTCGATCAGTAGTAGTGCCAGGCCCGCGCTGGCGGGGGCGCGTTGTAACTCGGCAAAGGTTTGCTGCATGGCCAGTCGATTGCCTATTCCGGTCAGCGGATCGGTGAGGGCCTGCCGGCGTAGTTGCTGCTCGTTGCGGGCACGATTGGCTTCATAGGAGTGGCTGATCCCCCAGACAAGTAGATAAGAGAGCATCAAATTATTAAACGGTGGGGTGCCGAAGGTGAACTCTTTCAGGCTTAACGTGTACAGGGTGGTCGCAAAGGCGAATAGGGACAGGGGAAGGGCGATGCGCTGGCCAAACAACAGGTAGTTGATGGTTGGCAGGGTGAGCGCCCAAACGACGTTGTAGGCTTGTATTGATGATATCGCTGTGCCACTAAGCACCAAGCCGGTCAGCGTTAACGCGTAGAGGTAGACCACCCAGTTTGGCAATCGTTGTTTGATCGCAGCCCAGCAAACATAGCCGGATAAGCCCGCATAGCCCAGTTGTACGGCACCATAGATCACGGCGGCACCCCGGCCTACATTGCTCACCCCCAATAGGCCGGAGAGCAGTAGGGTGGTGAGTGAGATCCCTATCAGTACCCGGGATCGAAACGCATGATCCGCTGCGGTTGTTGCTGTTGGCGCTGTATGTGACACGAGAAAGCTTCCTGCTGTCGAGTCTGTCTACTAAGTTATGACAAGGTTAGAACAAGCACCGCTATCAAGGATGATCGAATGTGCACTCGTATACTCAATAACTTAAATCGTCAGTTTGCCGTGGTCGGCCGCAATATGGATTGGGCTCGCCCCTTGAATTGCCATCTGTACCGCATGCCTCGCGGGGAAAGGCGGGCCGGTTTGACCCCAGCGCAGCGCACCCTGTCACAGGCAAATCTGCAGCAGGTATCCCCAGATCTGGTGCTGAAGTCCAGGCAAGTACTGAAATGGCGGGCGAAGTACGCCAGCATCGTGTCCATGCTGGGGGATCGACAGCTGGGCTATGCCAGTGTCGACGGGATCAATGATCAAGGGCTCACGGTCTGTGCGTTGTTTGACAGCGACGCCAGCTTTGCGCCGGTCACTCCGGCCAGCCGGGACTGCTTGGGGGCATTGTGTTGGCCGCAGCACCTATTGGACCGATTTGCCAATGTGGCGGAGGCGGTGGCGTACTACGACACCACGCCGCCCTGCATCATTGCGCAATGGGTGCCGGAGGCGGTGTCGCCCGAGTTGGCCCGTAGCGCAATGATCCATTTGGCCATATCGGATAGGGAGGGCAACAGCGCCATTATCGAGCTCTGTGGTGGTAAGTTTGTTATCCATCAGAGCTCTTCTTATCGGGTTGTGACCAATCAGCCGAACTATCAAACACAGCTGAAGCTTTTGTATTACTGGGAGTACCAGTGGGGACTGACGGATCCGCAGAACTTGAAGCCGAGTTATACGGTGCCGGGCGGCGTGGCATCGACCCAGAACCTTGAGCGGGGGGCTTACTATGTGTCACTGGCGGAGCCCGCACCTGATCGGAGCCAAGCGGTGGCGCAGACCCGTGGCATGATAGCCACCTGTGCTGAGCCGCTTTGGTTTAATCGCAAAGCCCATGACGCCGTCCACTCGGCCTCCTCTTTCACGCGCTGGACCAACTTGGCTGATGCGCACGGCGCGGTCGAAAGCTACCGGCAGCAAGGGGAAGTGGATTGGGGGGACGATGCCCAAGGGGCGGCGCCGGCGGCGTACTACCTGCTGAATGCGGCGACGCCGGCGCCGGTTTGGTTGAACTTCGCCAACCTGAGCGCACAGTGCCAGCGGGTGGCATTGATCATCGTGGAGCGCTGTGGCCAGTCGCTGGATCGGGCGCTGGCGGGGGATCTGCAAGCGCAGCTGCAGGACTGCGATGAGCCCTACCCGTGTGATCCGCCTACGGTCGGTGAGCGGGCCGACGTCGCGGCCTCGGTTGCGCTGGACTGAGCCGGCGGTTGTGGGCCTGGCCCTGCCCTGAGGGGCGAAATCTGATAGGATCCGGCCACTTTCACTTTGGCCCGCGTTGCAGATCCTCACTTATGCTCTTGATGCTCGATAACTACGACTCTTTTACCTACAACCTGGTGCAGTATTTTCAGCAACTGGGCCAGCAGGTGGTGGTGCGGCGCAACGATGAAACGACGCTGGCGGAGATCGAGCGGCTGGCGCCGGATCATCTGGTGATCTCGCCCGGACCAAAGGATCCGGATCAGGCCGGGCTGACACTGGCGGCGATCGGTCACTTCGCCGGCCGACTGCCTATCCTGGGGGTGTGTCTGGGTCATCAGAGCATCGCCCAGCATTTCGGCGCGCGGGTGGTGCGGGCTGAGCGGGTGATGCACGGCAAAACCAGCGCCGTCGACCACCAGGGCGTCGGGGTGTTTGCTGGGCTGGCCGATCCCTTAACCGTGACCCGCTATCATTCTTTGGTGGTGGATCCGGCCACGGTGCCGGATTGTCTGGCGATCACCGCTTGGTGCCAAGCGCCCAGCGGCGCGCGGGAGATCATGGGACTGCGCCATAAGACGCTGCCGATCGAAGGGGTGCAGTTTCACCCGGAATCGATCCTGACTGAACAGGGCTTGGCGCTGCTCGGTAATTTTCTCACGCAACACGCGAAGCCGGCCTGATCCCTGATGGCCCGGTGGCGCCCGCCTTACTAAACATTCGGCTTACAAATCTTTGGCTTACAAAGCTTCGGCTTACCAAGCGTCGGCTTACAAAGTAATTGGTTCGATAGCCTCTTTTTAATGGACACAGCAGTATGACGACACAAGATCCGCAATCGAAACACTATGGCGTGGATCCCGCCGATGCCGCCTGGCTTGAGTCTGAGCCGGGTGAGCCCGAAGAGGGGGAGGAGCCGGCGCCGGAGATCGAGGTGTTATATGAAGATGACCATCTGGTGGCCATTCATAAGCCAGCAGGGCTGTTGGTGCATCGCAGCTATTTGGCGCGCAAGGAGCGCTTTTTCGCCATGCAGCTGACCCGGGATAAGATCGGCTGTCATGTGTTTACTGTCCACCGGCTGGATCGCCCCACGTCCGGGGTGTTGCTGTTTGCCAAAAGCTCGGAAGTCGCCCGTGCTCTGTGTGAGCAGTTTGAACAACATCGGGTGAGCAAGGAGTACGTAGCGCTGGTGCGCGGCCATATGCACGACAGCGCCACGCTGGATTACGCGCTGAAGGTGGAGCTGGATGACATCGCCGACAAAAAGGCGCGCACCGACAAGCCACCCCAGGAGGCGGTCACCGATTACGCGCCGCTACTCAATACCGAGATCCCATTCAGCTCCGGCCGGTACCCCAGCAGCCGTTTTTGTTTGGTCAAACTCAGCCCGCAAACCGGCCGCAAGCATCAGCTGCGCCGCCATATGGCCCACCTGCGCCACCCCATCATTGGCGATACCACCCATGGCGATGGCAAGCAGAACAAGTTCTTCCGCAGTCATTTCGAACTGAATCGACTTTGGCTGATCGCCAAGGCATTGCGTTTTACCCATCCGATCAGCGGTGAGTCCATGTGCATTGAGACTGAGCTGGAAAGCGAGTGGCTGTCGTTGGCTTCGCCGTTTGACTGGAGCGAGGCGCAGCTGCGCGAAGTGACAAAAATGGCGCAAGGCTAAGATCGGCGCAGGAAGCACAAAGGCGGCCTTGGGCCGCCTTTGTTGTTTGCGCCGGCGCAGGGCGTCATTGAAACGACACAAGTGCGCCGGTTCCAATGGCCGCCCGGGCGTTTGTTTGCCTTTGTCACCGTGATATAACATTTGCCAAACAACCAAATGAAAAATCACGGAAAGAATCATAATGAAAACACGGCTCCTGGCCTTTGGTCTGTCCACGGCTCTGCTCGGCTGTGCCGGTGTGGGCTCGGTGGCGAAGACCGAGTCTGTCCCCACTTCCCCGGCGACGGCCTCATCCGCTTCGACGATTGCGCTGCCCGCTCCGATCGCGGCGTCTCAACCCTTAACCCTGAAACAGATCATGGCGGATCCCGACTGGATGGGGCGGGGCGTCAGCCAAGCCTATTGGAGCGATGACAGCGCCTCGGTGCTGTACGCGCGCAAACGCTCCGGCAGTCCCTTGGCGGATCGCTACCGTCACGCACTGGATGGCGCGCCGGAGAAACTGGCGCTGGCGCAGTGGAGCGCTCAGTCCCAACCGGGCCAATACAATGTGGATCGAAGCCAGAAGGCGTGGCTGTATGAAGGTCAGCTGTTTGTGTCGGTGGCCGGGGAGATCCGCCAGCTGACTCAGGATATTGAGGCGATCCGCGGCTTTCGTTTTCTCAATGATGGCCGCATCGCGTTCTGGCGTGAACACGCGGTGGAAACCATCGCCTTGGACGGCGGCCAGCGCCGCTTGCTGGCACAGCTGAGCATGAACAATGCCCCGAAGGCGCAGGCGCCGGAGGGCTATCTGGCCACAGAGCAGCGCAAATTGAGCCAGTACGTGGACATGGGCTATCGCCACGCCAACGAGAAGCAGGCGCTGCGCACAGCCCGGATCTCGGCGGATCCCGCCCTGGCGGCCGAGCCCTTCTATCTGGGGGAGGCGGAGCGCGTCAGTGAGCTCTCCTTGTCGCCCTCCGGTCGCTACCTGCTGGTGGCCTTGACCGATAAGGACGCCAGTTGGCGCGGCGAGCACGACATCATGCCCAATTATCTGGATCCGCGCGGCTACGTGGATGCGGTGAAGGTGCGCGCCCGGGTGGCTGAGGCCAAGCCGGCCGGTCAGCGTTTCGTTGTGCTGGATGTGGAAAAAGGCACTCAGGCGGCGGTGACGGTCGAAGGGCTGCCGGGTTACGACGAGGATGTGCTGGCGTCGGTTAAGCGTGAAAACGCCGAGGCCCGCGGCGAGACCTATGTGTCTGAGAAGGCAGTGCGGGACATCCGTTTGATCCAGGATTGGACCTGGTCGCAAAGCGCGGCGCAGTGGCATGAGCAGGAGGACAAGCTGGCGCTGATGTTGGAGTCCATCGACAACAAGGATCGCTGGCTGGCGACGGTGGATCTGGCCAAAGGCAAACTGGTGACCGAGCACCGCCTGCACGACATGGCTTGGATCAACTACACCTACAACGATTTCGGCTGGCTGGACGCGGACACCCTCTACTTCCTGTCGGAGCAAAGCGGTTACTCTCAGTTGTATCTCAAGTCCGGCGCCGGGACGGGACAGGGCAAGGTGCGGGCGTTGACCACCGGTCAGCAGGTGGTAAGCACGCCGGTGCTGTCCGCCGATAAGCGTCACCTTTACTACAAGGCTAACCCGCACCACCCGGGTCAGTATGAGGTGTTTCGGGTGGCGACGGCGGGTGGCGAGCCAGAGCAGCTGACCGATCTGAAAGGGATGCTGACGTTTCAGCTGAGCCCGGACGAGTCGAAACTGCTGCTGGAGTACTCCAGCCGGATCCGGCCGATGGAGCTGTACGTTCAAGCGCTGGGCGGCGAGGCCACGCAGCTGACTCACACCACCAGTGACGCCTTCTTGGATTATCCGTGGCAGGCACCTCAGGTGGTGGCGGTGCCTTCCAGTTATCAGGACCAACCTGTCTACGCCCGAGTGTATCTGCCCCAAGACTATGACGACAGCAAACGCTATCCGGCGGTGATCTTCAATCACGGTGCTGGCTACCTGCAAAACGCCCACTATGGCTTCTCCGGCTACTTCCGTGAGTTCATGTTCCACAATCTGCTGGCTCAGCAAGGCTATGTGGTGATGGACATGGATTACCGCGGCTCCAAGGGCTATGGCCGGGATTGGCGCACCGCCATCTATCGCGACATGGGCCGTCCGGAGGTGGAGGATCTGCGCGATGGCATCCACTGGATGGCGGCCAACGCGTCGGTGGATCCCGAGCGGGTGGGCACCTATGGTGGCAGCTATGGCGGCTTTCTGACCTTTATGGCGCTGTTCAAGCAGCCGGAGTTGTTCCAAGCGGGGGCGGCACTGCGGCCGGTGACGGATTGGGCGCACTACAATCACGGCTACACCAGTAATATCCTCAATACCCCAGAGCTGGATCACCTGGCCTATCAGCGCAGCTCGCCGATCTACCACGCTGAGGGGTTGGAAAAACCGCTGCTGATCATGTCGGGGGTGATGGACGATAACGTGTTCTTCCAGGACAGCGTGCGCTTGGTGCAGCGCCTGATCGAGCTGGAGAAACCCATGTTTGAAACCGCGATCTATCCGGTGGAGCCCCACGGCTTTCGCCAGCCCTACAGCTGGCTGGATGAGTACCGCCGGATCTACGCGCTGTTTGAGCGTGCATTGAACTAGCCGCTTACGGCACGGGAGCCCTGCGCTCCCGTGTCTCGTTCACTTGCCAGTGCCTCATTAATTCTTTTTGTGCATAGAACGCCACGAACTGAGCATATATGTTTTTCGTTGTTTATTAATTGCCCTGAGCTGTGTCCACGGAGGAAAAACACCAATCAACCTCACTGCTTTGTAATTTAAGGAAAAATAAAAGTTTTGGCGGTGGGCTGGATGGCTTTGCGGTAGAGTGTTCGCCTGAATGGTTAAGCAAAACTTATGAAAATGCCCCTTAGGCCGTCGTTTTGACTACGGATGTGTGTTTTTATAAGGTTTGTTGTTAAAGATAATGGATTGCTTCGGGTTGAGGAACGGTCGACCCGGCGGGAGGATGTGCGTAATGAGTGAGCAAAACAGCGTGACTCGGGCTCTGTTTGATGAAGTGATGGTGCCGAACTACAACCCGGCCGACATCGTGCCGGTGCGCGGTGAGGGCAGCCGGGTGTGGGACAGCGAAGGGCGCGAGTTTGTCGACTTTGCCGGTGGCATTGCGGTGAACAGCCTAGGCCATTGCCATCCGGCGATGGTGGCGACACTCAACGCGCAGGGCAGCCAGCTATGGCACCTGTCCAATGTGTTCACCAATGAGCCGGCACTGAAGCTGGCCAAGACCTTGGTCGACAGCACCTTTGCCGAGCGGGTTTATTTTGCCAACTCCGGCGCCGAGGCCAATGAGGCCGCACTGAAACTGGTGCGCCGCTATGCGTTGGAGCATTACGGCGAGGGCAAAGAGCAGATCATCGCCTTTAAGCAGGCGTTCCATGGCCGGACCTTCTTTACCGTCACCGTCGGGGGCCAGCCGGCCTACTCCGACGGCTTTGGCCCGAAGCCGGGCGCCATCGATCACCTGCCGTTTAACGACATCGAAGCGTTTGAGGCGGCGATCAGCGACAAGACCTGTGCGGTGATGATGGAGCCGATGCAGGGGGAAGGCGGGATCATCCCGGCCGATCAGGCCTTTATCGAGCGGGTGCGGGCGCTGTGCGACAAGCACAACGCGCTGCTGATCTTCGATGAGGTGCAAACCGGCGCCGGTCGCACCGGCAAATTGTATGCTTATGAGCATTTCGGCGTGGTGCCGGATCTGCTGACCTCGGCCAAGGGGCTGGGCGGTGGCTTCCCGGTGGCGGCCATGCTGACCAGCGCCAAGGTGGCGGCCAGCTTGAAGGTCGGTACCCATGGCTCGACTTACGGCGGCAACCCGCTGGCGTGCGCGGTGGCGCAGACGGTGATCGACGTGATCAACACACCCGAGGTGCTGGCCAACGTGGAGGCGCGCTCGGCTCAGTTTCGCGCGGGCCTGGAGGCGATCAACGCCAAGTACGCTGTGTTTAACGAGGTGCGTGGCATGGGCTTGTTGCTGGGGGCCGAGCTCAGTGAGGCCTACCAGGGTCGGGCGCGGGACGTCCTGATCGCCAGCGCCGAGGCCGGCCTGATGTGCTTGGTCGCGGGTGCCAGCGTGGTGCGGTTTGCGCCGAGTCTGGTGATCAGCGAAGCGGATGTCGCGGAAGGGCTGGCGCGATTTGAGCGCGCGGTGGCTCAGATCGTACAGGGTTGAGCCGATGCTGATCATTCGGCCTATTGCTCAGGCGGACTATTCGGCCCTGCTGGCGGTCGCCAAGGCGTCCGGTCACGGTTTCACTTCGCTGCCGGTGGATGAGGCGCTGCTTAAGCGCAAGATCGCCCGCAGTGAAGCCAGCTTTGCCAAACCGGTGAGCCAGCCGGGGGACGAAGGCTACCTGATGGTGCTGGAGGACGACGGCAAGGTGGTGGGCACCTGCGGGATCGAGGCGGCGGTGGGCAGCAGCGATGCGTTTTACCACTACCGTCTGGGCAAGGATGTGCATGTGTCCGAGCGGTTGGGGATCCGCCGTGAGGTGCAGATCCTCACCCTCTGCAACGACTACACCGGCGCCTCTGAGCTGTGCACCCTGTTCCTGCTGCCCCAATGGCGGCGGGATCAGATCGGTCGGATGCTGTCGCGCAGCCGCTTTTTGATGTTGGCCGCTTTTGCTGAGCGCTTTGGTGACACGGTGATCGCCGAGATGCGCGGCGTGTCCGATGAGCAGGGGCGCTCGCCGTTCTGGCAGTGGCTGGAGACCCATTTCTTTGGCATCGATTTTCCCACCGCGGATTACCTGACCGGGATCGGCGATAAGGTGTTTGTCGCCGAGTTGATGCCGCGCCACCCCATCTACGTCAACCTGCTCAGCCCCGAGGCGCAGGCGGTGGTGGGGCAGGTGCACGAGAGTACCGCCCCGGCGCTGTCGCTGCTGGAGCACGAGGGGTTTCGTTTCAACAATTACGTCGATATCTTCGATGCCGGCCCGACGGTCGAGTGCCAGCGCGATCAGATCCTGGCGGTGCAACAGGTGCAGCGCCGCCCTGTCCAGGCGGTCGATGAACCACACTTGGCCGGCGACTATTTGATCTGCAATGGCCGTCTGCCGGATTACCGGGTGATCCGCGCCGCCGTCCATCTCACCGAAGCGGACGGGCCGGTTGGCTTGAGCGCGGAGAGCCTGGCCAGTCTCGGCATTAAGGTGGATGATCCGGTTTGGATCCTGCCGTTATAACCCCATGGTGTTGCCGCCGTTGACGGCGGCCGCCCTGCCAGTAAGGAAACCCGCATGACCCATTTGATCAACGGTGAATGGCTTGCCGGCCAGGGCGCCGCATTCACTTCTCTCAATCCCGCCAACGGCGAGACGATCTGGCAGGGTGCCAGCGCCAGTGCCGAGCAGGTCGACAGCGCGGTGCGCGCCGCTCGAGCGGCGCAGCTGGATTGGTTTCTGTCCGGCCTAGAGGCCCGCATCGCGGTGATCCAGGCGTTCAAGGCCGAGCTGGAGCAGGCCAAGGAGCCACTGGCCCGGCTGATCAGCGACGAGACCGGCAAACCCCTGTGGGAGACCCGCACCGAGGTGGCGGCAATGATGGGCAAGGTGGACTTGTCCATCAAGGCGCAGGCGGAGCGCACCGGCGATAAGTGCAGTGCGCTGCCCGCCGGTCGCGCGGTGTTGCGGCACAAGCCCCATGGCGTGGTGGCGGTGTTTGGACCCTATAATTTCCCTGGGCATCTGCCCAATGGCCATATCGTGCCGGCGCTGTTGGCGGGCAATTGCGTGGTGCTCAAACCCTCGGAGTTGACGCCGAAGGTATCTGAGATGGCGCTGCAGCTGTGGCAGAAGGCGGGTCTGCCCGCTGGGGTGATCAACCTGGTGCAGGGCGAGGTGGAGACCGGCAAGGCGCTGTCGGCCCATCCGGGGAGCGACGGCCTGTTCTTTACCGGCAGCTCCCGCACCGGCCACCTGCTGCACCAGCAGTACGCCGGTCAGCCGGGCAAGATCCTGGCGCTGGAGATGGGCGGCAATAATCCGCTCATTGTGCGGGCGGTGGCCGATGCAACCGCCGCGGTGCACGAGATCATTCAGTCGGCGTTTATCTCCTCCGGCCAACGCTGCACCTGTGCCCGCCGGCTCTATGTGCCCCGCACCGCTCAGGGCGACGCCATTCTGGCTCAACTGGTGGTAGCGACGGCGCAGATCCGCGTGGCCGAGCCCGTCGCCGAGCCGGCGCCGTTTATTGCCAGCATGATCTCGGCCGAAGCGGCGCAAGGCATGCTGGCGGCGCAGCAGAGCCTGGTGGCGCTGGGCGGTGTGGTGCTGGAGCCGCTGGCGCTGATCAAAGCGGGCACCGGCCTAGTCCGCCCGGGGATAATCGACGTCACCGGCATTGCCAAGCTGCCGGATCAGGAATACTTCGGGCCGCTTTTGCAGGTGGTGCGTTACGACACGTTCGATGAGGCGATCGCGCTGGCCAACGACACCGGTTTTGGCTTATCCGCCGGCTTGCTGGCGGACAGCCGCGAGGAGTGGGACTATTTCCTGCCGCGCAGTCGGGCGGGGATCGTCAACTGGAATAAGCAGATCACCGGCGCGGCAGGCTCGGCGCCGTTTGGCGGCATTGGCGCCAGCGGCAACCATCGCGCCAGCGCCTATTACGCGGCGGATTATTGCGCCTACCCGGTGGCGTCGATGGAGGCCGATGCGGTCAGCCTGCCGGCCACACTCGCCCCCGGCCTGACGCTGTAAGTCCTCGGCATACGACAAGGAGTCCAATGGATGAAACACACGGTTAGTTCCCTGTTTGAAGCGCTGTGGCAGGATTACTTGCAGCAATGCCCGTCGGCCGCCAAGGTGCACCGGTTGCTCGGGGGCGGTGAGGCGCTGCTTAACGATCACGTCGCCTTTCGTACCTTCGCTTTGCCGGGGATCGGTCTGGATGCGCTGGCGGCGCATTTTCTGGCCTTGGGCTATGAGGCCAAAGGCGAGTACGAGTTTAAGCAGAAGAAACTGTTTGCTCGTCATTTCGAGCATCCGGATCCTCGCGCGCCTAAGGTGTTTATCTCCGAGCTGCTGCTGGGGCAGTGCTCCGAGGCGCTGCAGCGTACGGTGAAGTCGCTGGTGGCGCAGTTACCAGCGGAGGCGGCCAAGGCGGATGACTTTCTCTATAGCGGTGCAGTGTGGCGGGTGTCTCAAGCCGAGTATCAAGCGCTGCTGGCGGAGAGTGAGTACGCAGCCTGGCTGGCGGCATTTGGTTATCGGGCCAATCACTTTACGGTCAACGTCAATGCCCTATCCCGGTTTGAAACCCTAGAGTCGGTCAATGCGGCGCTCAAGGCGGCGGGCTTTGCGCTCAATGCCAGTGGTGGCGAGATCAAGGGATCGCCTCAGGTGTTGTTGGAGCAATCCTCAACCCTGGCGGACAAGGTGGACGTGGCGTTCAGTGACGCGAGCTTGTACATTCCGGCCTGTTTCTATGAGTTTGCCCGGCGTTACCCGCAAGCGGACGGCGAGCTGTACAGCGGCTTTGTGGCGGCGTCGGCGGATAAGATCTTTGAGTCAACGGACGCGCGTTAGCGCCGAGGTTCGGGAGCGAGGTTCGGGGCTGGGTCAGTAATAAGCTCCGACGAGTTGGTTTCAGATAGCAAAAAGGCACCCAGTGGGTGCCTTTGTCTGATCGAGCAACGCGCCTTAGCGGGTGCCGTAGACCACGATGGTTTTACCGTGGGCTTGGATCAGATTCTGCTCTTCCAGCATTTTCAGGATGCGGCCCACGGTTTCGCGGGAGCAGCCAACGATCTGACCGATCTCTTGACGAGTGATCTTGATCTGCATGCCGTCTGGGTGCGTCATCGCATCCGGTTGGCGTGCCAGGCTCAGCAGGGTCTGGGCGATGCGGCCAGCAACGTCCAGGAACGCCAGATCGCCGACCTTCTGAGAGGTGGACTGCAGGCGGTTGGCCATCTGGGCAGACAGCTTCATCAGGATGTCAGGGTTAACCTGGATCAGCTGACGGAACTTCTTGTAGGAGATCTCGGCGATCTCGCACGGGGATTTCGCGCGCACCCAGGCAGTACGCTCTGGCTGCTCTTCAAACAGGCCCAGTTCGCCGATGAAGTCACCCTGGTTCAGGTAAGACAGGATCATCTCCTTGCCTTCTTCATCCTTGATCAGTACCGCGACAGAGCCCTTTACGATGTAGTACAGGGTGTCAGACTCTTCACCGGCGTGGATCAGAGTGCTTTTCGCTGGGTACTTGTGGATGTGGCAGTGGGACAGGAACCACTCCAGAGTTGGATCGGGCTTAGGCTTGCCAATCAGCGCCATAGTATTATTCCTTTCAGTAGGATAAAACGCTTGAAACTTAATTCAGAATTCTAGGATTAAATGTTAATTGCGTAAAGTGGCCAGCACTTTGAACTAGATCGAGTTTTTAACCAAATCATGTCGATCAAGTGCACAATCTGGTCATGAACCACAGTTGGTGGTCAAAGTTTAACTGGTCGGATCACGACTTTGCAACTGATTCGCCTGATCCGCCAATAAGCATTGCTGCCGAGTCTGTTTTATCTTGCGTATCAATGGCGTAAGGATCAACTCCATGGCCAGCGCCATCTTACCACCTGGCACCACTAAGGTGTTGACCCGTGACATAAAGCTGCCCTGGATCATCTGTAGGTAGTGGGTAAAGTTGGCATCTTGAATGCCGCGAAAGCGGATCACCACAAAGCTTTCGTCCAAGCTGGGAATGTCCTTGGCGGAGAAGGGGTTGGAGGTGTCGACCGTGGGCACGCGTTGGAAATTGATGTGGGTGCGGGAAAACTGCGGCGTCATATGGGCGATGTAGTCGTCCATCGAGCGGACGATGGAGTCCATCACCTTCTCTCGGCTGTGGCCGCGCTCGTTGGTGTCGCGGACGATCTTTTGGATCCACTCCAGGTTGACGATGGGGACCATGCCGATCAGCAGATCGGCGTGTTTGGCCACATCCACGTCCTCGGTGACCACGGCGCCGTGCAGGCCCTCGTAGTACAGCAGTTCACTGTCCTGGGTTAGGGGCTGGAATGGGGTAAAGGTACCCGGCATCTGGTTAAAGGGCACGGCTTCATCAAAGGTGTGCAGGTAGCGACGGATCTGACCGGTGCCGCTGTCACTGTACTCGCAAAAGAACTGTTCCAGTGCCGGGAAGTCGTTGGCTTCCGGGCCAAAGTAACTGATGCTGCGGCCCTCTTCCCGCGCCTTGCGGATCGCCACCTCCATCTCCGCTCGGGTATGACGGTGGAAGCTGTCCCCCTCCACCAGCGCGGCCTTGATCTCCAACTGGCGGAAGATGTGCTTGAATGCGGTGGTGGTTGTGGTGGTGCCTGCACCGGATGAACCGGTCACTGCGATAATGGGATGTTTCGCCGACATAATCCTTTAAGTCCGCCGCGAGCTGATGTTTCGTTTATACGGGGCCGAAGCGGTTGGGGTCAAGTGCTCTGGGTTTGCACTACGTCGTCGTGGCGCCGGATCGCGATGCTCTCATGCTCCTCGGAATACTCCACCACCAGCTCTCGCCGTTGCAGTGCCAGTCGGGCTTGCACGATGGCGTTGTTGAGCTGGCTTAGCTCGGTGTCGGCGAAGCCTTCATCGCCGACGGCGCTGATCAGATATTCGCGGATCAGGTTGTCGATGGTGTCGGCCGGGAGCGACTGACACAGGGTGGGATAATCGATCAGCATGGGGATTTCCAGATTGGGAGCGAGGGGGCATTGTTGCGGCTGTACCCGGCTCAGTCAAATTGCACACGGTAGCGCAGCTGCAGTCCGTAGTCGGCGGAGTTATCGGCGTGGATCAAATTTTCCAACAGGCTCAGATCCACCGCATAGCGGGCGCGGCGATAACGATAACCTAAGGTGATCTCATGGGTGGTTTTGCTCAGCTCGCCGGCGTGCTTCAGTGCCCCTTGCGAGATCTGATAGTGCGCTGCCACGCTGTGGCGCTCACTCAGGTGGTAGCGGTAGCCCAGATCGCCATGCCAAAGCCGCGTGCGGGTGGGGATCAGAAGCAGGGTGTCGGCACCGGTGTGGCTCAGTGCCAGCATGGCGCTGAGTTGGTATTGGCGATGGCGATAGCCGTAATCCAGTTGGGCGGCACCATCCCAGCGGCTGCCCTGCCGCCAGGCGACGGGATTGGTTTGATACTGGCCGGAGAGGGTGCTGCTGAGGCTGTGGCGAGGGGTGTGCAGCCATTGATAGCCCAGTGAGAGGGTGGTTTGATGGGCCAGGGTTTGAGCATCAAACTGGGTCAGATCCAAGCCATAGGCGGGATATTGGGCGACAAAGCGGTGTTTGGCGACCTGATCGCGTCCGTTCTGGTTGATCCCTGTCAGCTTGTGGAAGGTCAGCGTGGGCTGATCCAGATGGGTATTGTCGCTGCGGCCCAGATTGTAGCCAAGGCTGATTTGCCAGCGAGGGTGGAGCGTGACGCTGAGCTGGAGGCCGTAATCGCTGCGATAGTAGTCCAGCTCGTAGTGTTCGTTCTGGGCGAAGATACTGGCGGCTTGCAGGTGAATGGCCAGCTGCCAGCCGCTTTGGTACGCGCTGGCTTTCGGACCCGGGCTGAGCATCAAAGACTTGGTGGGTGCGGCCGAGCGCACCTGAATGGGCTCAAAGTCTACGGCGGCTCCTTGCGCCAAGCCGGAGCCGAGTCCGACGATAAGGCATCCCCTTTTGCACCATGGGTTCATACCCCTCCCGTTGGCGATCTCAGGAGCGGTGAAGTTTAGTCGGTGTCAGTCGGTGTTGCTGAGATACGCCAGGATCCGGCGCTCCAGATAGTAGCGAGGCGCCCAGGGCCAGCCGCCTTCGATAAAGCCGACGTGGCCGCCATTGGGACACAGCTCCAGCTCGACGCTGTTACTCATCTCCTGCGGGAGCGGGATCACCGCCTGAGTCATAAAGGGATCGTCCTCGGCGTGCAGGATCAGCGTAGGGGTGCGGATCTGGCGCATAAAGGGTTTGCCGCTGGCGCGTCGGTAGTAATCGTCGGCGCTGGCAAAGCCATTGATGGGGGCGGTGATCTGATGATCGAACTGATAGAAGGTATTGAGGCCGCGCAACTGCTCGGCGCTCAAGGGCAACTGGGTGAGTTTGTCGGCGGTTTTGCGCTGCAGCCGGCTCAACAGATGACGCTGATAGACGCGTGAGAAGCCCTGCTCCATGCGCTGGGCGCAGGCGGCCAGATCCAGTGGGGCGGAGATCACCACCGCTTTTGTCACCAAGCTGGCGTCGCCGGTTTCGCCCAGATACTTGGTCAGTTGGTTGCCGCCCAGGGAGTAACCCACCATCCAGAGCGGCGTGTGGGGACGCTGGCGCTTGAGCTCGGTGAGCACCGCGGCCAGATCGTCGCTGGCGCCGCTGTGATAGCTGCGTAGCAGCCGATTGGGCTCACCGGAGCAGGAGCGTTGGTGCATCACCACCGCCGCCAGAGATTGCTGCTCGGCCGCGAGCAATAGCCGGCGGACGTAGTGCGAGTCGGCACTGCCCTCCAAGCCATGCACCAACACCAGCAGCGGTGCGTCCCCCTGTGGCTGGGCCTGCCAGTCGAGATCGAGAAAATCGCCGTCATCCAGCTCCAGTCGCTGACGTTGCAGTCGGGGGCGCTGCTTGGGCTTGGTCAGCACTGGCCAGATGGTTTGCAGATGGGGATTGTGCCACCAGCGTGAGGGGCGAAAGCTGGATTTGATGGGCATGATATTAAAACGTGTGTTTAAATAGTGAACAGATACTCTACTTGCAATGGCAGGCGCTGCCAAGGAGGCAAGGTGGAACGACGGCAGTTTATTTATGGGACGCTGGCCAGTGCGACGGCATTGTCACTGGGGATCGCCTTCTGGCCGGAGCCGGTCTCGATCCCGGCGCCGCTGGATGAGGCGCAGCAGTGGTTGTTTGTGGCCTTGATCCCTGTGGTACTCGAGGGGGCAGCACCGGCGCAGCGCTTGGAGCAGCAGGCGCCACGGATCGCCGTGGCGGTGGCGGATCTGATCGCCACCTTGCCACCGGGCGTACGCCAGCAATTGGCGCAGCTGCTTGGTCTGTTGCAGCAGAAGCTGGGCCGATTGGTACTGACCGGCTCGATGCTCCCGCTGGCTGAGCAGCAGCCGACGCTGCTTAGCCAGCTGCTCGATGATTGGCGCTTTCATTTTCTTGAGCTGATCCGCACCGCCTACGCTGGCTTGCGCGATCCCATCATGGCGGTGTGGTATGGCGATCCCGCCAATTGGTCTGCCCTCAATTATCAACCGCCCAGCTTGGGAGGTGCGCGATGATCCCGGATCCCATCAAAGCCGGTCTGGCCCAAGGCTGGCAGCATGTCGATGGCAGTCAGTTGACCGAGTCCAGCCGTATCAAGGCCGATGTGGTGGTGATCGGCTCCGGCGCGGGGGGCGGCACGGCGGCTCAGATCCTGGCTGAAGCGGGCCTTGCGGTGGTGATCATCGAGGCGGGGCCGCTGAAGTCGTCTTCGGACTTTGTGATGCAGGAGCGGGTGGCCTATCCGGATCTGTATCAGCAATCGGCGGCCATGAAGACCGCGGATCAGGCCATTGGCATGTTGCAAGGGCGCAACGTTGGCGGCTCGACCACGGTTAACTGGACCACCTCGATCCGCACGCCGCGGCAGACCCTGGCGCATTGGGCGCAGCATTTTGGCGTCGAGCAGATCACGCCTGAGTCGATGGCCCCGTGGTTTGAGCAAGCCGAGCAGGCGCTGAATATCTCGCCTTGGCCGGTGCCCGCCAATGCCAACAATGCGCTGATGGCGCAGGGGTGTGAGCGGCTGGGGTGGGACTGGACGGTGATCCACCGCAACGTGCGCGGCTGTGCCGATCTGGGCTATTGCGGCATGGGATGTCCGCTCAACGCCAAGCAGTCGATGTTGGTGACGACCATCCCGGCCGCCTTGTCCGCCGGGGCGCAGCTGTACAGTCGGACTGAGGCCTGGCAGTTGTTGCACGATGGCGAGCGGGTGCAGGGGGTGCTGTGTCATACCCGCGATCCGCAGCATCAACGCCGCGATATCACCGTGACCGTCGAGGCGCAGCAGGTGGTGCTGTGCGGCGGGGCGCTGCACTCGCCGGCGCTGTTGATGCGCTCGGCGGCGCCGGATCCCCACAAGCTCCTGGGTAAGCGCACCTTCCTGCATCCGACGGTGATGGCCTTGGCGCGCTTTGCCAAGCCGGTGAACGCCCATGCCGGTGCGCCACAGAGTGTGTACTCAGACCAATTTCTCTGGCCGCAAGCGCCCGATGCGATGGGATTTAAGTTAGAAGCGGCGCCGCTGCACCCGATGCTGTTGTCGAGCAAGGCGCCGGGGTTTGGCGTGGCCCATCACCGCATGATGCAGTCCCTCAATCATCTGCAGATCAGCCTGGCATTGCTGCGCGATGGCTTTGCCGATCACAGTCCGGGGGGACGGGTTATACTGGATGATTTTGGCGATCCTGTGCTGGATTATCCGCTGCATGATGAGCTGTGGCAGGGGATCCGCAACGCCTTCCTGCAGATGGTTCGATTGCAGTTTGCGGCGGGGGCCGAGGCGGTCTTGGTGGCGCACGATCAGGAGCTGTGGTGGCGGGATCTGGCCAGTGCCGAGGCGGGGATCGCGCAGATGGCGCTGGCGCCGCTGCAAACCACGGTGGCCTCAGCCCATATCATGGGCGGCTGTGGTATGGCGGGATCGCCGGAGCAGGGCGTGGTCGACAGTTGGGGCCGGCATTATCAGCTGAGTAACCTGTCGGTGTTTGATGGTTCGGTGTTGCCGACCAGCCTGGGGGCCAACCCGCAGCTGACCCTGTATGGCTTGGCCCGGCGCAATGCCCACGCGCTGTTGGCGCGCTGGCCGCGCGGCTGAGTCGGCGGCGTGGCGATCAGCTCAGGTTGTAGGTGGGCAGATCGTCCGGCGCGCACAGCTGAAACAGGTGGCTCAGTTGCTGCAGCAGGTTGCCCGGTAAGGTGTTGGGCTCGATCCCCTGTGCGTCCAGGCAGGCGGCGAGGTTATCGCCCTCGTGGGCAAAGCGCATCCGCTCTAAGGATTTGAGGATCAACTGCTGACTGCGTTTCTCCATCACCAGCTCCACCTCCAGCATCTGCTGGTAGCTCTCGGCCGGTAGGTTGTGCTTGGCTAGGCGGCGCAGCTGGCGGTAGGGCGCGAGCATGCGATCCCGCCAGGAGCCCTGTGCCATCTCCAATTGCCGAAACTGATTGTCATCGAGGAACTGACCCTGCTGCTCCAGTAACAGGGCCAGCAGCAATAGATTGGGCTCCAGCGCATATTTGTCTTGCAGCTCCAGCGCGGTGTGGCGCGCCCCCGGTTGCTTCCAGATGGACTCGCTAAACTGCCAATACTGCTCTGCGCTGATGCTCATACCTACTCCTGATGCTGCTCGGTTAGGGTGTCTATCTGCTCTTGCAGATCCAGCCACTCCATCTCCAGCTCTTCTTGCTGCTGCTGTAACTGACCCCGTTGTTTCAGTAGCTCAGTCAACTCGCCCTTATTTTTATCTTCGTACAAGGTACTGTCAGATAAGCGATTTTCCAAGTCATCCCAGCTTTTTTGTGCGTTCGCCATGGCTTTGTCGACTTTTTCCTGCCGCTTCTTAACCGGTGACAGTAATTTGCGCAGCTCCGCTTCCTGGCGCTTTTTCGCCTTGCGATCCACGCCCGGCTCGCTGCTATTGAGCGGCAACTCCTTTTTCAGCAGCCACTGGTGGTAATCCTCCAGATCGCCGGAGAAGGGTTGCACCTGGCCGGCATCCACCAGATAGAGATCCTCACAGGTGGCGCGCAACAGGTGGCGATCGTGCGAGACCACCACCATGGCGCCTTCGAAGCCTTGCAGTGCCATGGTCAGTGAGTGGCGCATCTCCAGATCCAGGTGGTTGGTCGGCTCATCGAGCAACAGCAGGTTAGGGCGCTGCCACACCAGCAGGGCCAGCACCAAGCGGGCCTTCTCGCCGCCGGAGAAGGGGCGCACCGGCGACAGCGCCTTGTCATTGGCAAAGCCGTAGCTGCCAAGGAAGTTGCGCAGCTCCTGCTCTTTGGCGTCCGGCGCCAGGCGCATCAGGTGGGCCAGCGGCGTGTCATCCAGCCGCAGTGCCTCGAGCTGATGCTGGGCAAAGTAGCCGATCTTGACGCCCTGGCTGATCGCCAGTTCGCCGGCTTGCGGTTGGATCTCGCCGGACAGCAGTTTGATGAAGGTGGACTTACCGGCGCCGTTGCGGCCGAGCAGACCGATGCGGCTGCCGGGCACCAGGTTCATCTTGATCTGGCGCAGGATGGTGAGATCGCCGTAGCCGGCCTGAACCTGATCCAGCCTCAGCAGCGGCGAGGGCAGGGCGAGGGGGGCACGGAAGCTCATATGAAACTGCGAGTCGGCATGGGCCGGTGCGGTTAGGGTCAGCTTTTCCAATGCTTTGAGGCGGGATTGGGCCTGTTTCGCTTTGCTGGCCTTGGCGCGGAAGCGGTCGACAAAGGACTGCATGTGGGCCTTTTCTCGCTGCTGCTTTTCGAACATGGATTGCTGTTGCGCCTGACGCTCGGCGCGGACTCGTTCGAACTGGGTGTAGTTGCCCGGATAGTGGTTGAGCAGTTGCTGTTCGACGTGCACCACTTCGCCAACGACGGCGTCGAGGAAATCGCGATCGTGACTGATCAGGATCAGGGTGCCTTCGTAGCGCTTGAGCCAGCCTTCGAGCCAGATCAGGGTGTCCAGATCCAAGTGGTTGGTCGGTTCATCGAGCAGCAGCAAGTCGGATGGGATCAGCAGGGCACGGGCCAAGTTGAGGCGCATGCGCCAGCCACCGGAGAAGTCCTTGACCGGGCGGCCCTGAGCGTCGTTGTCAAAACCCAGGCCGCTGAGCAGCTCGGCCGCTTTGGCCGGAACCTGATAGCCATGATAGGCCTCAAACTGGTCGTGGGCATGGCCGATGCGGCGGCCGTCGCCGTCCTCCTGGGCGTCGTGCAGCTCCTGCTCCAGTGCGCGGTAGGTCTGATCGCCATCGAGCACGTAGTCCAGCGCACTGCAGGTTTTCGCCGGGGTTTCCTGATCGACACAAGCCTGGCGCCAGTTGGCTGGCACCCGGCAATCACCGGCATCGACCCCAAACTCTCCGCGCAGCAAGCCCAGCAGACTGGATTTGCCCACGCCATTGGCGCCGACTAACGCCACTTTATGGCCGGGGTAGATGGTAAGACTGGCGTTATCCAGCAGGCGTTTGGCGCCGCGGATGAGTTGAACCTGATCCAGGGTTATCATGGGGGCACTTCAATTGGAAAAATTGGCCGGATGATAGCCCATTTCAGGCAACGGCCCAACAGGGAGCGGTCTCACTATGGTGACGAAGAAGCGGTTTATCGCGGGGGCGACCTGCCCGCAATGCCAGCAGCAGGACAGCATTATGCTGTATGCGCAGTCCGGGGTGGAGGTGATGGAGTGCGTTGAATGCGGCCACCAGCGGCGTCAGGGCTCGGCACCGGCGCAGCAGCAGGCGGGGAGTGGTGAGGTGATCGGGCTGTTCAAGCCGGAGTAAGCGATGAGCGCGTCGCGTTTTGCGGCATGGCAATGAAACAACGGGCCATTGGGCCCGTTGTGGTGATCTGGGTGGTGGCCAAGGCCCGCTGGGCGGTTAGCGACCCAGGAAGGATTTGGACTGCTGCTTGCGCAGCTCTTTCTCGTCGGCCCACTCGATCAGGCCGGATTCCAGATCCATCAGACGCATGGTCATCTTGTAGTAGACGTCCTTGGTGGAGCCGTTTTGCTTGACGATGGAGGACAGGTTGCCGTACAGCATGTATTGGGCGCCGACCTGACGGCCAAACTGGATCGCCTTGCCCGGATCGACCAGACCCGCGTTGTTCTGATAATCCAGCTGCTGGCGTACCGCGTCGACGCGGGTCATGTCGATAAAGCGGAATTTGCCGGAGCGCAGCAGACGGGTGCTGATGGTGTCGGTGATGGACTCGGTGTCGATGTGCTCGGAGGTCTTGTTGGTGATCCGATCAACGAACACGATGGGGCGGTCGCTGGCGGTCAATGCCATCACCGATGGGGTGGTCAGCATGGAGTCCACCATCTTGGTGGCAACCGCTTGCAGATCGCTGGAGCCGAAGCTGACGTCGACGGTTTCGATCTCGGTGGCGTCGCGGTACTCCACCTTGGATTGGCACCCGGCTAAGACTAGGGCCAGGGAGAGTGGCAACAGGTATTTCAGTGCTTTCATTGTGTGATCCCTCTGTCGATCGTTCAGATCAGTATGGTTCGAATTTGGCGGACGCCGTCTTGTCGGGCGATCCAGACTAAGGTGGTACGGCCACGAGCCAGCGTCAGGGTGTTGGCCTGACCGTCGAGGTTGAACTGGTATTCCCCTTCGGTGAGGTAACCCGCCCACGCCTGAGCCTGGCGGGGCAGGCTCAGCCAGCTGCGCCGGTCGGCCTGTTCGGTCAGGGCATTGAACACCTGCATGGTGAAGGCGCCCAGCTCGCCGCCTTTGCGATCGGCCCATTGGTTGGTGTTGTGTTTGGTGGCCAGTCTAATTCCCTGCCGAACTAGGATAAAGGGATACTGCTCACGAAGTGAGCGAGCGGCCATCTGATCCAGATTGGCTAAAGGTTGGGTTTGCAGCGTCTGCTCGCCCAGCGTCAGACTCAGCGGCGCAGGCTCGGGTCGGTTGTCGCGGTAGGTGGGCAGGGCGATCTGTTGATAGGCCCCGTCCCAGCTAAACGGCACGCTGATCCCCTGGCGCGGCGGCAGGGTGCCGGTTTCATACAACACCACCAGTCGACCGCTGTCGGGCTCGGGCTGTGGGCTGTCGCCGAAGCGTTGGCTCAGTGCGGCACAATCGATGCGCACCTGGCAGGACAGGCGGACCATCTCCTGCTGTAGCAGTCGGTTCTCCGGCAACAGCTGCAGCGCTTTGCGGATGTCGATCAGCGCGTCGTTGGCCTGGCCGTTGGCTTCATACAGCACCGCATTGCTGAACAGCACATAGGGGTTGATAAAGGAGTCGGGGGCGTTGCCGGCCTGGCGATCCAGCTGGGTTAGCTCGGCATCGATGGCGGCATTGCTTAGCGCACGCTGGGACTTGAGCGCACTGCGGTACGCCTGTTGCGCCAGCTCTTGGGCCTGATCGGCCCGGCGCACCTCCACCATGGCGCCCTCTATGTCACCCTGCCACAGGTAATTGAAGGATTGTTGCTGATGCAGCATGACGCGTTCGAACGCCTGGCCCCGGTAGGGCACCAGATTATCGGACAGGGTGGCCGCTCCGAGCTGGGCGCTGAGATCGGTCAAGGAGACGATCGCCTTCCAGTCGTATTGGTTGTAGTCGGTCATCGCCAAGCGGTAGAACTTGAGGCTGCTGTCGGTGTCGCCCAGCAGGGCGGCGACGCGGCCGGATTCTTGCGCGTACAGCAAGCTGTCGGCGCCGGATAAACCACTGCTGAGTGTCTTTAAGGCGGCCTGATCATCGCCCTTGATCAGCTGGCTGTGAACCGTGGCAATGCGACTGGGGTAGGGCACAAACAGGCTGCTGCCGGCGCAGCCGGTCAACAGGCTCAGCAGGAGAATGAGTGTCGCTTGGATCAGGCGCTGGAACATGCTTGCTCCAGCACACTGGTGGCGATCAGATCGTCGCTGCTTTGGATCTGATCCAAGAAGGTACGACCTTCCAGATGGTCGTACTCGTGCAGAAAGATCCGGGCGGCAAAGCCGCTGAACTGACTCTGCTGGAAGTGGCCCTGGGCGTCCTGATAGCGCACCGTGACCTCGTTGCGTCGTCGCACCCGGCCGCGGATCCCCGGGACGGACAGGCAACCTTCAAAGGCGCTGCTCCACTCGCCGCCGAGCTGTACGATCTCTGGGTTGATCAAGGCCAGCGGCGCCATCGATGGTGCGTCCGGGTAGCGAGGGTTGGGGCGCGATGCGATGATCAGCGCCCGCTGCGAGACGAAGATCTGCGGCGCGGCGATCCCCACGCCGTTCGCGGCCAGCATGGTGTGTTCCATCCGGCTTAGCAGTGCGGTGAGGGCGTCACCAAACTGGTCGACAGGTTGCGCGACCGTTTTGAGGACGGGCTCACCCAATTGGGCAATCGCTTGGATCATTGCAATTCCTTGTGCAGATACACCAGCTTAATAGTGCGGTGGCGGTGTTTCATCGTCGCTGTTGGCGAGTTGGGCCTGCGGCATCGCTTTGACGCGCTCGGCCAGCAGTCGGATCTGCTCTGCCTGTTTGGCCACCATGCCGTTGAGCTGGGTAACGGTGTCGTTCAGTAATTCAATGTTGCTGTCCTGGTAGGCCACTTTGGTCTCCAGTTGCAGCAGGCGTTCAGCGAGGTCGCTCATGGTGTTCCTTTGCTCAAGATAGGCGCACGGCGGCTGCCGCGCGGGACTATTTTACCAAAGTCGTTGCCTCAGCGGCTATCTTCAGTATGCTGCCGCGCGTTATTGCTCGTAGTTATGCCACTTTGGCAGCTTTTTTCGGTACAGATAAGTAGAGAGATCATGGAGTTTGAATTTCGTCGCGAATTAGGCGGCAGTCCGGTGGCGTTGATGTCGATGGGGCATGAGGCGATCGGTCGCTTCCTGCAGGATGAGTTGCAGCAGCCGGCCACCATCGCCTTGGTGCAGACGGCGGTGGCGCAGCGCCTGGCGGGCGAGCGCACCCCCTATCGACTGGAGGGCAGCGAGCAGACCCTGCTGATCGAGGCGGACGAGATCAGCGTGCAGGATCACAGCGTGCATCGCCAGGCGGAGGAGGATGAGTTTGATCCGGCGTTGGCGGTGTACGACGCCGAATCCGAGGCCGTGTGCGGCCTGGAGGATTTTGATCACCTGCTGGAGAGCTGGTTGGCGTTCATTCGCGGCCGCTAAAGCGTTCGTTACTGCTCGAGCGCTTTGACCGCCAAGGCGACGCGGCTGCTGCAGCCGGTTTTGCGCAGCAGGTTTTTGACGTGCACCTTGGCGGTACCTTCGCTGATGAACAGGGCTTCGCTGATCGCCTTGTTGCTCATGCCCTGGGCGATCAGATCGGCGATCTGCCGCTCTCTTGGCGTCAGCTCCCTATCCCAGCGATGCTCATCCTGCAGGGCCTGTGTCAGGCTCGGGCTGAGCCGCTGCTGGCCCTGAGTGATCGCCGCCAGCGCTTCGATCAGCTCATCCGGATCCGTGTCTTTAATCAGGAAGCCGTCGGCCCCGGCAGCCATCACCGCTTCGGCGTCTCTGGGCGCATCCGAGACGCTGTAGATCACCACCTTGCAGGTGCGGTCTTGGCGGCGGATCGCCTGCAGAGTGTCGAGCCCGCTCATGGGCTGCATATTAAGATCCAACACCACCAGATCGACCGCATGTTGCGTCATCAAGGCCAACGCTTCTGGGCCACTGCCGGCTTGCAATGGGGTGGCGAAACGGGGATCCAGCTGCAGCAGCTGGCACAGGCCGCGCCGCAGCATGGGGTGATCGTCGACGAGTAGCGCTTGGCAGTGGCGGATCATAGGGCTCTCTTTAGTTGTGATCATGCTGGCTCTCCGCGGTGATCGGCAATCTGACTTGAATATCGACGCCGCCGTGAGCGCTGGGTTGGATCGACAGTTGTCCGCCCATGTTACGGGCGCGCTCTTGCATGATCCCTAGGCCAAAGTGGCCGTCTTGATCGTCCGGGGCCTGCATGCCGATCCCGTTGTCACTGACGCTCATGATCCAGTGCGCTTGCTGGCGAAAGCAGCTGAGTTGGATCGTGCTGGCGTCGGCGTGCTTGATGGCATTGACCACGGCTTCTCGCAACAGTTGCATCAGGTGAACCTGTTGCGGAGCGGACAGCACCAGAGGTGGCAGTTGATAGTCCAGGCTCAGGCGGGCGCCACTGCGCGGCTGCAGCTCCTCGAGCATGCTGCTGAGTGCGCTGGGCAGATCCGGCGACGCCAGTTTGAGCCGGAAGGTCGACAGCAGCTCGCGCAGCTGGCTGTAGGCATTGTCCACCGAGCCTTTGAGTGACTGGCGGGTCTGCTCGATGGCGTCGAGATCGCCGCTGGCGGTCGCCCGTTGAAGGAGGGTCAGTTGGATCTTCATGTAAGCCAGCAGTTGCCCGAGCGAATCGTGCAGCTCACGGGCGATCACCGCCCGCTCCTCCATTAGGGCTAGGCGCTCCTGCAGCTCGGTATCGCGATGGCTTTGCAGGGTTTGACTGAGCAGGTGGAGGAAGCTTTGCAGCAAACTCGTGTCCCGTCGTTGTGGTTGATACAACGCCAAGGTGCCTTGGATCCCATCGCGCTGTGGCAATGGCAAGGAGAGGCAAGGCGGCTGAGTCGCGTCGGGCCCGGACCAGAGTGGCGCTTCATCACTGAGCTGCAGGGCGACGCTGTCGGCCCCGGCCTGGTGGCGAAGTCGGTCCAACGTGTGCTGCAGAGTCTCCCGGTTCATCGGGTGGCTGTGCAGGTGGTGCGCGGTTTCATACAGAAAACTCAGGCGTTGATGGGCTAATTGCAGGGCCCGATCTTGAGACTCGACCTTGCGCTCAAGTTGCTGATAGAGCTGCTCTAGCTCGTTGCCCGCGCCGCTGATGGCGTGGCCTAAGGTACTGAGCTCGCGGAAACGGGAGGGGGGCGTCTGCAGGGTGAATTTGCCTGCGGCTAGGGCTTCGGCGTTGTGCTCGAGTTGGCGTAACGGCACGATCACCTCGCGGTGGGCGTAGCGGCAGACCAGAAAGGTCAGCAGACTCATCAGCAGGATCCCGATGGCTTGGATCAGGGCCAGTACCATCAATTTAAAGCGGGCAAACCGCTCCAGACTGAGGACATAGTCGTCGATATCGGCGACAAAGCGCTTTACTTCACGCACATAGGCACGGGAGTTATTGCTCTGGGCCAACCCCCGCATCCGCTGCCAGCGCTCAGTGACCTGAAGGTAGTGCTCACGCAGATCCGTCGGCGCATAGAAACCGGTGGTTCGCACCAAGTTGGGGGAGTCGAGGATCTGCTCGAATTCGGCGATCTTTTGATCCAGGGCGTCACTGCCGGCATTGGTGAGAAACACCATCTGATAGGCCCGCATCCTTAATGAGCCCGCGTCATTGATGGCACGGCCATCGCCTACGCTGTATAGCGTGGTGAGCAGGCTGATCCCGGCTTGTAGGCTGGCGCAGGCGATCACCAATAGCATGGTGAGGATCACGGTACGGCTCAGTTGCGCTTTACGTTTCATGCGGGCTCGGTGGGATGAAAAAGGGACGGCATTGTGCCCCTTCGTGTTGAGTGGGCAAAGGCTGTTGCGGTGGAATTGTGAACTGGTGCATTAACAACTTGATCACAATCAATGTAGGGTCAGATAACTTGCGCCAGTGCTAGGGCGGCGGATCGGGATGCGATAGTCTACTGTTGAGTGAATTTAAGTCACCCTTAAATGTGAGCGCAGGGAGAAAGTACAATGATGGGCAGGCAGGGTAAATGGGCAGTCGTATTGGCGAGCCTGATGGCGTTCAGTAGTGCGGCTCAGGCACAGATCACCAAAGCAAACAGTGAAGAGTTTTCTCGGTTTAAGCGGCAATATGAAAGCTGGCATCAAACCAGCGAAAGCAGTGAGGTGGTCGATGCGCTGGAAGGCGATCCGAATTTGGTGATCCTCTGGGCAGGCTACGGCTTTGCTAAGGACTACAACAAGGCGCGCGGTCACCACTACACCATTACTGATCTGCGCAACACTCTGCGTACCGGTGCTCCGAAAGGGCCGGATGATGGCCCGATGCCGATGGCGTGTTGGTCCTGTAAATCCCCAGACGTGCCGCGTTATATCGAAGCCAATGGGGAGGCGGCTTACTTTGATGGCAAATGGGCGCGCGGCGGGCCGGAGATCACCAATGAGATCGGCTGTGGCAATTGCCACGATAACAACACGCGCTTGCGCATTTCCGTGCCATTTGCCGAGCGGGCGATGGACAGCATCGGCTGGAAATGGGAAGACGCCACCAAGTCGCAGAAGCAATCTATGGTGTGCGGTCAGTGTCACGTCGAGTACTACTTCACCCCCGGTGATGTGTTCGTGAAGTTCCCATGGGATAACGGCACCCAAACCGAAGATATGGAAGCGTATTACGATGCGATCCAGTTTGCGGATTGGACCCATGCGGTGTCGAAGGCGAAGATGCTCAAGGCGCAACACCCAGGCTTTGAAACCACGCTGACCGGCCCTCACGGCCGCAATGATGTGTCCTGTACCGACTGTCATATGCCGCGGGTCACCAATGAAGAGGGTAAGAAATTCACCGATCACAACGTCGGTAATCCTTTCGACCGGTTCGAGTTCACCTGTGCGCGTTGCCACGATCAGGGCAAAGATGAGCTGGAATCCGTGGTGGCCAACTACAAAGAGATGGTGAACGAGGCCAAACTCAAAGCCGAGAAGCAATTGGTGCATGCCCACTTTGAAGCGAAAGCCGCTTGGGATGCGGGTGCGACCGAAGCGCAGATGGCTGACGCTTTATTGGCTATCCGTCACGCTCAATGGCGCTGGGATATGGCCATTGCGTCCCACGGGATCCACGCGCACAACCCAGCTGAAGCCTTACGTTTGTTGGCCTCCTCCCTGGAGCGTAGCGCCGATGCCCGCGCCAGTCTGGCCCGTGTGTTGGCAACCAACGGGATGACCGATGTGGTGGCCATTCCGGATATCTCCACCAAGGCCGCCGCACAAGCTGCGCTGGGGATGGACATGAAAGGCATGGAAGCCGACAAGGCCTCTTTCTTGGAAGGTCCGGCGTCCAAGTGGGATGCGGAGTACGACAAGAAGTACGGCGGGGATAAGCAATAACGGCACCACACGATCGCTGACAGCGATAACGAAGAGTTGGATCAAAGGGGAGAGCGAAAGCTCTCCCCTTTTCTGTGGAGTGTCGTTGGGCTGGCAGCGCCGCCCGTGGAGTCATGTTTGGGAGTTATGTGTGGGAGCTGTGACTGGCAAGCCCGGGGTCATGATGCACGCGTTAAGGCATGGCAGGTGTCCCGATCGCTGTCACCCGAGCGCACTCGCACCGTTCTGGTGCATCCTGCTGAGCAACTGACTCAATTGTGTGCAATGGCTGACAGGTCTCGTCAGTCACTGGTTGTAATATGTTGAAAAATATAGGCTTTAAATGTTGGCACGACAGTTGATATAGCTATGGCACGAACAAGCGCAGCGTTTTAATTAGGAGAATTGGGATGAAACTGGTCAGCGCGATAATTAAGCCTTTTAAGTTGGATGACGTTCGGGAAGCCGTCGCCGAGCTGGGCGTGGATGGGTTAACCGTCACCGAGGTTAAGGGATTCGGTCGTCAAAAGGGGCACACCGAACTGTATCGCGGTGCCGAGTATCAGGTCGATTTTCTGCCGAAAGTGAAGTTGGAGATCGCAACGCAAACGGAAAACGTGGAGCGGCTGATCGAGGTGATCGTCCAGGCGGCGGGCACCGGCAAGATCGGCGACGGTAAGATCTTCGTGACCGATCTGGACCGAGTGGTTCGGATCCGTACCGGTGAAATGGACGCAGAAGCGATTTAAGGGAGCAGTATGATGGAAGAATTAGCGAGCTTGGGTGCGACGGTCACCGAACTGCGTTTTGCACTGGATACATTTTACTTTTTGATCTCCGGGGCCTTGGTGATGTGGATGGCCGCAGGGTTTGCCATGTTGGAGGCCGGCTTGGTTCGGTCCAAAAACACCACGGAGATCTTGACCAAAAACATGTGTTTGTATGCGATTGCCTGCGCCATGTACCTGCTAGTGGGTTACCACATCATGTACGTGGATAACGTCGAAGGCGGATGGCTGCCGAGCTTCGGGGGCTTGATAGGCACCCAGGCGGCGGATGCCGATCATGCCTTGGAATCGGATTTCTTCTTCCAAGTGGTGTTTGTGGCAACGGCGATGTCGATTGTCTCCGGCGCCGTCGCGGAACGCATGAAGCTTTGGGCATTCCTGGCCTTTGCTGTAGTACTGACCGGCTTTATCTATCCGGTTGAGGGATATTGGACCTGGGGGGGTGGCTTTGTCTCTGAAACACTTGGATTTGTGGACTTTGCCGGCTCAGGCATTGTGCACATGGCCGGGGCAGCTGCAGCGATCGCCGGGGTGCTTCTTCTTGGAGCGCGTAAAGGAAAATACAACAAAGATGGCAGCGTGAATCCTATCCCGGGTTCCAATATGCCACTGGCGACCTTGGGCACCTTTATCCTGTGGTTGGGTTGGTTTGGCTTTAACGGGGGCTCGCAGTTGCTGGTGTCCGATGCGGAGAATGCGTCTGCGGTGGCGAAGATCTTCGTCAACACCAACTCGGCAGCGGCCTTCGGTGCCATCGCGGCATTGGTCGTGTGTAAGGTGACTTGGGGTAAGGCGGACTTGACCATGATCTTGAACGGCGCCCTAGCGGGATTGGTGGCCATCACCGCGGATCCGCTGTCACCCTCCTTGGTGCTGGCTGCGGTGATCGGTGCGGCCTCCGGTAGCCTGGTGGTGTTCTCCATTGTGGCGATGGATAAGATCAAGCTGGACGATCCGGTCGGGGCCATCTCGGTACACGGTGTGTGTGGTTTCTTGGGGCTGATGTTGGTGCCGGTGTCCAACCCAGATGCGACCTTGATTGGTCAATTGTCCGGTGCGGTGGTGATCTTCGCTTGGGTCTTCGGTGCAAGCCTGGTGACCTGGATGGCACTGAAGGCACTGATGGGCATTCGGGTAACGGAAGAGGAAGAGTATCAGGGCATGGATGCGTCAGATTGTGGTATCGATGCCTATCCTGAGTTCATCACAGTAAAAACTGGCAGCTAAAGCCGCCAAACTTGTTCGCCTGAGCCCCCTTTTGGGGGCTTTTTTTGATCTAGCTCCGTTGCTACACGACAGGGAGTTGAGTACCCTTGTCGTTAAAAGGAATTATTCTCATTATCGATCCCGTGGGGGCTTGTATGCTTCGCTCTGTTCTTGCTGCTGTACTCATTTTATTCAGCGCCGTATCCGTGGCCCAAACCGTCACGGTTTACTCCTATCGCCAGCCGTTTTTGGTTGAGCCTATGCTGGAAATGTTCACCGAAGAGACGGGGATCAAAACCCAGGTGGTGTTCGCTCAAACAGGCTTAGAGGAGCGTCTGCGCCGGGAAGGGCGCTTGTCGCCGGCGGATGTGGTGCTGACCACAGATATCTCTCGTCTGGCAACCTTGGTGGATATGGGGCTGACCCAGCCCGTGCAGAGTGACGTCCTATCGGCGAATATCCCCAGTCAGTACCGAGCCCCGGATAACCACTGGTTTGCGCTGACCTTGCGCACCCGTAATGTCTACAGCTCTATGGCGCGGATCGGGGCGGCCGAGTTGCGCTATGAAGATCTGGCGACGCCGGCCTTTAAGGGCAAGATCTGCATGCGCTCCGGTAAGAATGCTTACAACGTGGCGCTGATCGCCTCGATGATCGCTCACCACGGCGAGGCGAAGACCAAGCAGTGGCTGGAAGGGGTGAAGGCCAACCTGGCGCGTAAGCCTCAGGGCAATGATCGTGCGCAGATCACCGCGGTGGCTGAGGGGGTGTGTGATTACGCCATCGGCAACAGCTATTACTACGGTAAAATGTTGGAAGATCCTAAGCAGGCGGGCTGGGCTGAGCAGGTGGTGATCAACTTCCCGAATCAGGCCGATCGCGGTGCCCACATCAATGTGTCCGGTGCGGTGATGGCCAAGCACGCTAAGAACGCGGCGGGCGGTCAGGCGCTGATCGAGTTCCTGTCCGGGCAGAAGGCCCAGCAGGTGTACGCCGAGCTTAACGCCGAATACCCGGTTCATCCCGAGGTTGCACCCTCTGAGATGGTGGCGAGTTGGGGCGCCTTTAAGGCGGATGTGCTGCCGGTTTACCAGTTGTCTGAGCACCATGCACAGGCGATGAAACTGCTTGATGAAGTAAGGTTCGATCTTTGATCCAAACGCTGTCCTGGCGTTGGAGTCTGGGCGGCTTCCTGATGGTTGCCGTCCTGTTGTTGCCGTTATTTGCACTCCTATTTCAATCGTTAGACCCGGATCAGGCGGTCTTCGATCATCTTAAACAGACCGTCCTGCTCGATTATGTGGTGAACACGGTCGCGCTGATCGCCTTGGTGGCACTTGGCGCCCTACTTATGGGCCTGCCTGCTGCCTGGTTGGTGGCGATGTGTCGCTTCCCGGGCCAGCGGATCTATCAGTGGGCGATGCTGTTGCCATTGGCCATGCCGGCCTACATCGTGGCGTATGTTTACACCGATATGCTGGATTATGCCGGTCCAGTGCAGGCGACGTTGCGCGCCGTGATGGGCTGGCAGTCGCCACAAGACTACTATTTCCCTGCGGTTCGCTCACTGGGCGGGGCTGCGCTGATGCTGGCGTTGGTGCTGTTTCCTTATGTATTTATGTTGGCCCGCACGGCGTTTTTGGAGCAGGCCAGCAACCTGATCCAAGCCAGCCGCACCATGGGCTGCACACCAGTGCAGAGCTTTTTCCGTTTGAGTCTGCCGCTGGCACGCCCCGCCATCGCGGTGGGCCTGTCACTGGTGGCGATGGAGACCTTGGCGGATTTTGCCACGGTCAGTTATTTTGCGGTCAATACGCTGACCACGGCGGTGTATGACACTTGGCTGGGCTTTGGCAGCATGGCCAGTGCGGCGCGGTTGTCGACCTTGATGTTATTGGTGATCGCGGTGCTGATGTTCGCCGAGCGCTTTGCCCGTTCGCGGCAGGAGCGTTTCCAGAAGGCGGAGGGCAAGAGTGAGGACTACAGCTATACGCTGACGGGCTGGAAGGCGTGGGCGGCGTCACTGTATTGCGGTGTGTTGCTGTTCTTCTCCTTTTTGTTGCCGGCCTTGGTATTGCTGGATTATGCCTGGCACTATTTTGATCCGACCGCGCTGCGTTCGTTTGGTCAGTACAGCTTCAATAGCTTGCTGATCTCTTCGCTGGTGGCGGTGATCACCGTCTTTGTGGCGCTGGGATTGCAATATCTGGCGCGGATCAGTCCGCGTCGCTGGGATCGATTGCCCGGTCAGATCGCTGGCTTCGGCTATGCCTTGCCTGGGACGGTATTGGCGATCGGGGTGATGATCCCGCTGATCGCGGCGGACTTTGCCATCAATGATCTGTTCGAATGGTTCGGCCAGCCGCTGCCGGGTTTGGTGCTGTCGGGCTCGATGCTGGCACTGGTGTTTGGCTATACGGTGCGCTTTCTGGCGGTGCCATTGGGCGCCGTGGAGAACAGCTTTAAGCGGATCAGTCCATCATTGGATATGGCGGCGGCCACCATGGGGCAAAGCCCGGCCGGGATCCTGCGCTGGATCCATCTGCCGTTGGTGCGCCGCGGTATGCTGGCGGCAGGGCTGATCGTGTTTATCGAGGCGATGAAGGAGCTGCCTGCGGCGTTGCTGCTCAAGCCGATCGGGTTCGAAACCTTGGCCACCTATGTCTATCAGTTTGTGTCTGACGAGATGCTGGAGCTTGGGGCTTTGCCGGCTCTGGTGATCGTGGGCGTGGGGCTGATCCCCGTTATCTTTTTGAATCGAAGCCTGGAGCATGCGCACTGACGCAGTAGAGCATCATGTCAAAATTACAGATCCAGGCGTTGGCCTGCGAATACCAAGGCAAGACCATCCTCAATGAGCTGTCGTTGGATCTGGCCGAAAACGAGATCCTAGCCTTGTTGGGCCCCAGCGGGTGCGGCAAGACCACCTTGCTGCGCGCCATTGCCGGCCTCATGTCGGTCAGTCAGGGCGAGATCGTGCTGGATGGCGAGCCGCTGTCTTCGCCGCAGCGGGTGCTGCCGACCGAGCAGCGTGGGATCGGGGTGATCTTTCAGGATTACGCCCTGTTTCCCCATTTGACGGTGGCGGAGAACATCGGTTTTGGTCTGAAGGCGTGGGATAAGGCCAAGGCGCAGGCTCGGATCGCCGAGATGGTTGCCTTGGTGAAGCTCGATGGCTTAGCGGATCGCTATATTCATCAGCTCTCCGGTGGTCAGCAGCAACGGGTGGCGATCGCTCGAGCACTGGCGTATCAGCCGCGCTTATTGCTGCTCGATGAGCCCTTCTCCAACATCGACAGCCAGGTACGGGGCGAGTTGATGGCGGAGATCCGCCAGATCCTGCGCTCACAAGGCGTCAGTGCCATCTTTGTGACCCATTCTAAAGAGGAGGCGTTTGCCTTCTCGGATCGGCTGGCCCTGTTGCATGAGGGGAAAGTGGTGCAATCGGGGCGGGCAGAGGAGCTGTACTACCGTCCAGCCAGTCGCTTTGTGGCGGATTTCTTGGGGGGAGGCAATTACCTCGATGCCACAGTGGCCGGCAGCCATGAAGTCAGCACGCCGCTGGGGGTGATCACCAGCGCTTCGGCATTGCGCCATCGGCCTGAGCATCAGGGGATCCTATTGTTGCGACCACAGCAACTGGCGTTAGAGGCGGATAATAACGGCGATGGTGTGGTGATGGAGCGGCGTTTCGCGGGTACCTATTGCGATTATCAGGTCAAGGTGGGTCTGGTGGACTTGGCGGTTCGCTCTGGACATATCGGCTTGGAGCCGGGCCAGCGGGTGGCGATCGCCGCGCTGCCGCACAGTCTGGTGATGTTCTAAGTGCAGCGATTGACCGTTTGGTGATGCGCTGTTGCCGTTGTGGTGGGCGCTCGCCACCGAAATTAATGCGGATCAAGTTTTGATGGGATGACGCTTGCTAGGATAACCCGGCCTCAGCACACTTGGGGCTGGATCAACCTAAGGATGAAGCGCATCATGGCGTCTGAGAATCACAATAAGGACACATCTATGCCTAGGGAGCAGGGCGGAATATGTGCAGAAGGCAATCTGCACGGTTTGTATTTGATGTTTAATGCCTGCGAGGGGGCTGAGGCCGCCTTGCCTCGCGTATTGGCAGGCCTGGCATCTTGGTTGCAGAGCTCGGCCGATCGCAATGCCGATTGCGCCTTCAATGGCTTTATCGCGGTGGGGGCCAACTATTGGGACACCCTCTACCCGAAGCAGCGTCCGGCCGAGCTGACGCCGTTCCCGCAATTTGAAGCGGATGATCGGCAGGCGCCGAGTCAACCAGTGGATCTGTTCGTTCATCTGCGCAGCGATCGTTTGGACGTGAACCACGTCGCGGCCTCAGAGGTCTGTCGTCGCCTGATCGGTCTGGCTGACTTGGTGGAAGAGGTGCGCAGCTTCCGCTACCTGGACAGTCGGGATCTGACCGGCTTTGTCGATGGCACAGAGAATCCGGTGGGCGTTAACCGCCGGGCTGTTGCTTTGGTGGGGGAGGAAGACCGGCCGTTTCAAAATGGCAGCTATATCCATACCCAACGCTACGTGCACAACATGGCGTTATGGGATCAGCAGTCACTGAAGACTCAGGAAGACACCATAGGTCGCACTAAGGTGGAGAACCATGAATACCCCAGTGATGCCAAGGCGCCGTTTGCCCACATTAAGCGGACCAACCTGAAGCACGCTGATGGCAGTAGCATGGAGATCCTGCGTCAGAGCATGCCCTACGGCAATATGCAGGAGCAGGGGCTGTTCTTTATCAGTTGTTGCAATACCCCGGCGCATTTCACCGCTCAGCTTCGCTCTATGGTGATGGGCGAGGGCGGTCACTACGACCACCTGCTCAAGTACACTCAGGCCGTGACGGGCGCGGCTTACTTTGCGCCCTCCATCGACTTCCTTGAGGGGGCGGCGGGTCTTTAATTCGGCGCGCTGTTTGACAGGATGGTAAGCCCGGCATCAGCCGGGCTTTTTTGATCGCGCCGAGGCTCAGTCGACGTAGTTAAACAGCTCTTTGACCATCACCAAGGTGTCGTTGAGGTGGTTGACATCGGATGGGGCGATGAAGATGGTGTCGTCGCCGGCGATGGTGCCGAGGATCCCTTCGGCCTTGCCCATCGAATCCAGTAAACGGGCGATCAACTGTGCCGCTCCAGGGCTGGCACGGACCACGATCATGGTGCCGTTATGATCCACATCCAACACCAGGTTGCGCAGCTGTGCATTGGCGGTGGGAACACCTAACTCGGCAGGGAGGCAATAGACCATCTCTTGTTTGGCGTTGCGGGTCCGCACGGCGCCAAACTTGCTGAGCATGCGGGAGACTTTGGACTGATTAATGTTGGCAAAACCCGCGGATTGCAGGGCGCTGACGATCTCACCTTGGGAGCCAAAACGTTCCTCTTTTAGCAGAGATTTGAATGCACGTACCAATTCATCTTGCTGGTTACTGTTTCTCATGACACATTCTGACTGTTCGCTGTGGTTGTTATCTGCAACTGTGCATAAAACCCGCTTAAAAATCAACTGTGATTCATATTTTAAGCATAATAATTCAATGAAAGGATGTTTTCGCGTTTGCACAAAAATCCGCCAGAGTTACGGGTTGAGATCATTGCTAATGCGCGTTGCTTTGGGTATCGTGGGCGCGAAAACGGGAGTGTGACCCGGGTCACGCCAATCAGGGAAAGTTGGAGATAAATCATGAAAGTTGCTGTACTTGGCGCCGCTGGCGGGATTGGTCAGGCTTTGGCTCTGTTGTTGAAACTCAATCTGCCGGCAGGCAGCAAGTTGTCGCTGTATGATATTGCCCCGGTGACGCCCGGGGTGGCCGCCGACATCAGTCACATTCCAACCGCCGTTGAGGCGGTTGGTTTTGCCGGTGAAGATCCGACCCCCGCGCTGGAAGGGGCTGATCTGGTCCTGATCTCTGCTGGGGTGGCCCGCAAGCCCGGGATGGATCGGGCGGATCTGTTCAACGTGAATGCCGGGATCATTCGTAACCTGGTAGGGAAAGTCGCCGAGACGGCACCGACGGCCTGTATTGGCGTGATCACCAACCCCGTCAACACCACGGTAGCCATCGCGGCGGAAGTGCTCAAAGGCGCCGGTGTGTACAATAAAAATAAATTGTTTGGCGTGACCACTTTAGACGTGATCCGCTCGGAAACCTTTATCGCCCAAGCCAAAGGGTTGAACCCCGCTGACGTGAAGATCAACGTAGTGGGCGGCCACAGCGGCGTGACCATTCTGCCGTTGTTGTCACAGGTGGAAGGGGTCAGCTTCAGCGATGATGAGATCGCCAGCCTGACTCATCGTATCCAGAATGCCGGTACCGAAGTGGTGGAAGCGAAGGCCGGTGCGGGCAGTGCGACCCTGTCGATGGCGCAAGCGGCCTGCCGTTTTGGCCTCTCGGTCGTGCGCGGCCTGCAGGGCGAAGCCGATGTGGTGGAGTGTGCCTACGTTGAAGGCGCCGGGGAGCATACCCGTTTCTTTGCCCAGCCTGTGGTGTTGGGAAAAAATGGGGTTGAGGCGATCTTGCCCTACGGCAGCCTGAGTGAGTTCGAGAAGAACGCACTGGATGGCATGCTGGAGACCCTCAGCGGCGATATCAGCAAGGGCGAAGCCTTTGTGAATGGGTAACGCTATGTTTCATCAAAAAAGCGCCCAGAGGGCGCTTTTTTGTTGTTACAGGAACGGTCAGGATTCAGTTGCGACGACTGACCGCGATCTGCGCCAGGCTGATCAGTGCCTGTTTGTAGGGGGTGTCGTTGAGCGGTGCCAGGGCGGCGATCGCTTTGTCTGACTCCTCGATGGCGCGCTGCATGGTGTAGTCCAGTGAGCCGGTTTGCTCTAGGGTGGCGACGACCGCCTCGATCTCTTCGCAACCGCCGTTCTCGATGGCATCACGGATCCGCTGGCTGTCCGCCGGCTCTGCGTGCGCAATGGCGTGGATCAGCGGGAGGGTCGGCTTGCCTTCGGCCAGATCGTCACCCAGGTTCTTGCCGAGCTCTTCCTCATCCGCGGTGTAATCGAGGACATCATCGACCAATTGGAATGCGGTGCCCAAGTAACGGCCATAATCGGACATGGCCTGACAGAGGGCCGGCTCCTTCTCGGCCAAGACGGCGGCGAGGTGAGTGGCGGCTTCGAACAGACGCGCGGTTTTGCAGTAGATCACCTGCATATAGCTGTCTTCACTGGTGTCGGCGTCGTTGCAGTTCATTAACTGCAGCACTTCACCTTCCGCCAGTACGTTGGTGGCGTCGGCCAGATCTTCCAGTACGGTGAGGTCGCGCAACTCCGTCATCATCTGGAAGGAGCGGGTGTAGAGAAAGTCGCCAACCAGAACGCTGGCCTGGTTACCAAACAGGGCATTGGCGGTCTCCCGGCCCCGACGCATGGTGGACTCATCCACAACGTCATCGTGCAGCAGGGTCGCGGTGTGGATGAACTCGATGATGGCGGCCAGTTTTACGTGAGCGTCACCTTGATATTCCACGGCGCGGGCTGCTAATACAGCCAATAAGGGACGGAGACGTTTACCGCCACCGTTAATGATATAGAATGATAACTGGTTGATCAGGGCCACGTCAGAGTGGAGCTGTTCAGAGATCATTTGATTAACCGACTTCATATCGTTGTCGGCCAAGGCGCGGATGGCGTTCAGGTCCATTCTTGGGTTCCGAAAAATCTGGCTTACTGCAACGAAAGCTTACTATGATTATGGCTTTGCGGCTTGCCATTCTACCCAAAAAGCATTTCGGAACCAGTGAAATCGGATGAGTGCGACCGAGCTTGAGATCCTTTTCTCGATCTTTTTCCAAGACGCACTTGCCTGTTTAGTGTCCATGCCGTAGAATGCGCGCCCATTGTCAAACAGTTTTAGCCACACCCTGGCCCCCGACTATTGAGGCGGTTTCAGCGTGTGAAGTAGCGGAGTTATTATGTACGCGGTATTCCAAAGTGGCGGTAAGCAGCATCGTGTTGCCGAAGGCCAAACCCTGCGTCTGGAAAAGCTGGAAGCAGAAACCGGCGCAACCGTTGAGTTCGACCAGGTATTGCTGGTTGCTAACGGCGAAGAAGTAAAAGTTGGTGCCCCTCTGGTTGAAGGTGGCAAGGTTGTAGCTGAGATCGTATCTCACGGTCGTGCGGACAAGGTGAAAATCGTTAAGTTCCGTCGTCGTAAGCACAGCCGTAAGCAGATGGGCCACCGTCAGTGGTTCACTGAAGTTAAAATCACCGGCATCAACGGTTAATCGAGGAGCACTGAAAGATGGCACACAAAAAAGCTGGCGGTTCTACTCGTAACGGCCGTGATTCAGAAAGCAAACGTCTGGGTGTAAAGCGCTTCGGCGGCGAATCCGTTCTGGCGGGTAACATCATCGTTCGTCAACGTGGTACTAAGTTCCACGCCGGTGACAACATGGGTTGTGGTAAAGACCACACTCTGTTCGCCACCAAAGACGGCAAAGTTAAGTTTGAAGTGAAAGGCAAGAACAATCGCAAATTTGTGAGCATTGTTGCTGAGTAATCCGAACTCAACGGATGATAAAAGCCCCGCGGATGCGGGGCTTTTTGCGTAATGTAGTTATACTTTAAGACGATTTAAGCCAGGGGCGGGATCATGAAGTTTGTAGATGAAGTCACCATTCGAGCGGAAGCCGGAGACGGCGGCAGCGGTGTCGCCAGCTTCCGACGGGAAAAATATATCCCTAACGGTGGACCTGATGGGGGTGATGGTGGTGACGGCGGCGATGTTTATCTGATCGCCGATGAAAACCTGAATACCCTGGTGGACTATCGTTTTGAACGTTGTCACCGTGCCGAACGGGGTAAGAATGGCCGGGGTGCGAACTGTACCGGCCGTCGCGGTGAAGATAAGGTTCTGACGGTGCCTATCGGTACCCGCGCGATCGATGCGGACACCGATGAGGTGATCGGCGATCTGACCAAACACGGTCAGAAGCTGATGATCGCCAAGGGCGGTTTTCACGGCCTAGGTAACACCCGCTTTAAGAGCTCGGTCAACCGCGCGCCGCGCCAGAAGACCTTGGGCTCTAAGGGCGAACATCGCGAAGTGCGTCTCGAGCTGATGCTGTTGGCGGATGTGGGGATGCTGGGCATGCCCAATGCCGGTAAATCGACCTTTATCCGTGCGGTATCGGCGGCCAAGCCAAAGGTGGCGAATTACCCGTTTACCACCTTGATCCCGAATCTGGGTGTGGTGCGCTCTGGCCCTGGCTCCAGCTTTGTGATCGCCGATATTCCGGGTCTGATCGAAGGGGCCTCCGAAGGGGCCGGTTTGGGGATCCGCTTCCTTAAGCACTTGGAGCGTTGTCGGGTCCTGCTGCACATAATTGATATGGCACCGATCGATGGCTCTGAGCCTGCCGATGTCGCGACCGCGATCTTGCATGAGCTTGAGGCCTATTCGCCAAAGTTGTTCAACAAGCCGCGTTGCCTGTTGCTCAATAAACTGGACATGGTGCCAGAGGAGGAGCGCGAAGAGCGCATGCAGGCGGTCGTTGATGCCTTGGAATGGGATGGCGATGTCTACCCGATCTCAGCCATCAGCCGTCAGGGCACCGAGCCTCTGGTTCGAGATCTTCAGACCATGCTGGACACGTTGCCAGTGGAGGAAGAAGAGATCGAGGAAGACACCGAAGTGCGCTTCAAGTGGGAACATCATCATGCTCAGCAGATGCAGCAGGTTGTGGAAGACGATCTGGATGACGATGACTGGGATGAAGATGACTACGATGTGGAAGTTGTCTATCAGAAGTAACTGACGCATATTTTGAATTGTGCGAGAGTAAGGCGTCCTTCGGGGCGCCCTTTTTGTGTCTGGCGCTCGCATATTTCGAAGGGCGGTAGAATGATGAGACTGGATGGGGAGTGTGTGTGCGTATCGCAATGATCGCCTGTATGGCGAAAGACCGAGTGATCGGCAAAGACAATCAAATGCCATGGCATCTGCCAGCGGATCTCAGACACTTTAAAGCCGTGACTATGGGTAAGCCCGTGGTGATGGGTCGGAAGACCTATGAGTCGATTGGACGGCCTCTGCCGGGGCGGCACAATATTGTGATCAGCCGTCAGTCTGATCTTGTGTTGGACGGGGTCACGGTGGTGGCCGATATCGAGGCGGCTGTGGCGGCGGCGGGGTCGGTGGACGAGCTGATGATCATTGGCGGCGGGCAACTCTATGGCACCTTGTTGGAGCGAGCGGATCGGCTCTATCTGACTTTGGTGGATCTGGCCGTTGAAGGCGATACGCAATTTCCTGATTACCAGCAACTGCCGTGGAACGAAATTGCGCGTGAGCACCGCTTGGCGGATGAACGAAACCCGTATGCGATGGATTTCATTACGCTTGAGCGCGTGATGGGATGAACCTGGGCGGTTAAAATTTACACTCAAATGCGTTACATTGTTGTGATGATAACGCGATCGCTTTGACGACAAAGCGGCATGGATGCAAAGCCAATGAGTGAGGGAACCAGTATGCGTATTTTTATGGCGGCGGTGATCGTCGGTGTGGGACTGACGGGCGCCGGTTATAGCCCGGCCAGTGAGGCGAATGTGGAGCAGTTAGCGGCCAGTATCTGTGACTATGTGCAGACCGATGACAAAAATCGGCTGCGCAAGAAGCTGAAGGATAACCGGCTTAAGTTGCGGAATATCTATGATGGTATCGCATGTAATGGGAATAGCTTGCTGCGTCTGGCGATGGTAAATGGGTAACCGTTCACCCGCGCGCTGTTGACAGCGAGATCAGCGATCGATTGATGATCGACAAATTTTGCTCAATTTAGGCTTGAACGATCTCGCAATACCGTCAATCTGATGGCATGAAAACAAACAAG